>NZ_JBYTEO010000025.1:0-11061 GCF_058791355.1 Pseudomonas sp. EB271-G4-1 | reverse complement strand
GTGGGAGGGGGGAGGGGTGGAGAAGAGACAGATGTGGGAGCGAGCCTGCTCGCGAAGGGGCCCTAAAGGCCAGCAAAGGTCTTGAGCGGTACTTGCATCTTCACTGAGTCACCCGCATAAATCAGACCATGAACCTGCCCATCCCCGCAGACAGTGCCCTGGCCGGCTTCCACCCCGCCGTCAGCGCCTGGTTCAGCAAGACTTTCGCGACGGTCACCGCCGCCCAGGCCCGGGCGTGGCCGCTGATCCGCCAGCGCCGCTCGACCCTGATTGCCGCACCCACGGGTTCCGGCAAGACCCTCACCGCCTTCCTCGCCGTGATCGACGAGCTGGTCCACCGTGGCCTGGAAACCCTCGAAGGCTTGCCTGACGAAACCCTGGTGGTCTACGTTTCGCCGCTCAAGGCGCTGTCCAACGACATCCAGATCAACCTGCAAAACCCGTTGGCCGGTATCAGCGAACAGTTGAGGGTGATGGGCCTGCCCGAGTTGCGCATCAGCACCGCCGTGCGCACCGGCGATACACCGCAAAAAGACCGCTCGGCGATGCGCAAGACCGCGCCGCACATTCTGGTCACCACCCCGGAATCGCTGTACGTGCTGCTCGGCTCCGACTCAGGCCGAAAAATGCTCGGCACCGCACGCACGGTGATCGTCGACGAAATCCACGCCATCGCCGCCAGCAAGCGCGGCAGCCACCTGGCCCTGAGCCTGGAACGCTTGCAGGCGTTGTGCGCCGAACCGCTGGTGCGCATCGGCCTGTCGGCCACGCAAAAACCCATAGAAGCGGTATCGCGCTTTCTGGTCGGCCGCGATCGGGACTGCGAAATCATCGACATCGGCCATGCCCGCCCACGAGATCTGGGCATCGAGGTTCCACCCGTGCCGCTGTCGGCGGTGATGGCGAACGATGTCTGGGAACTGGTCTATGACCGTCTGGCCGCCCTGGCCCGCGAGCACCGCACTACGCTGGTGTTCGTCAATACGCGGCGCCTGGCCGAACGCCTGAGTCGGCACCTGAGCGAACGCTTGGGCAAGGACGCCGTGGCCGCCCACCACGGCAGCCTGGCCAAGGAGTTTCGCCTGGACGCCGAACAGCGGCTCAAGCGCGGCGAGCTGCAAGTGTTGATCGCCACCGCGTCGCTGGAATTGGGCATCGACATTGGCGACGTCGACCTGGTGTGCCAGATCGCCTCGCCGCGCTCGATTGCCGGCTTTTTGCAAAGGGTTGGACGCTCCGGACACCAGGTCGGCGGCACGCCTAAGGGTCGTTTGTTCGCGACCACCCGCGACGACCTGATTGAATGCGTCGCGCTGCTCGACTGCGTGCGCCGGGGCGAGCTCGACACCCTGCTGATCCCCGAGGCACCGCTGGATGTCCTGGCGCAACAGATCATCGCCGAAGTCAGTTGCCAGGAATGGCCAGAGGACGCCTTGCTGGCGTTGTTCCGGCAGGCCTCGCCCTATGCCGCGCTCGACGAAAAACATTATCAGGCGCTGCTGCGCATGCTTGCCGAGGGTTACAACGGGCGTCAGGGTATTCGCAGCGCCTATCTGCACCGCGACGCCGTGAACCGTACCCTGCGTGGTCGTCGCGGCGCCAAACTGACGGCCGTGACCAGCGGCGGGACGATTCCGGACAACGCCGACTACGCCGTATTGCTGGAGCCGCAAGCGCTGAATATCGGCAGCGTCAACGAAGATTTCGCGGTGGAGAGCATCGCTGGCGATGTGTTCCAGTTGGGCAATACCTCGTACCGGATCCTGCGGGTCGAAACCGGCAAGGTCCGGGTCGAAGACGCTCAGGGCCAGCCGCCGACGATCCCGTTCTGGCTTGGCGAAGCCCCGGGGCGCAGTGCTGAACTGTCGTTTGCCGTAGCGCGCCTGCAGGCCCGACTCGATGAGCTCTTGGGCGCCACGCCGGGCAATTTGCAGCCAAGCCTCGATTGGTTGACCGACAACCTCGGCCTGAACCTGGCCAGCGCCGAACAACTGGTCGAATACCTCGCCCGTGCGCGCCAGTCCCTCGGCGCCCTGCCCTCCCAAGACACGCTGCTGATGGAGCGGTTTTTCGATGAGTCGGGCGGCACGCAACTGATCATCCACAGCCCGTTCGGCAGCCGCATCAATCGCGCGTGGGGCTTGGCCCTACGCAAGCGTTTTTGCCGCACCTTCAATTTCGAATTGCAGGCGGCCGCCAGCGAGGACGCCATCGTCTTGTCGTTGTCCACCAGCCACAGCTTTGAACTCGATGAGGTCTGGCACTATCTGCACAGCAACAGCGCGCAACACATTCTGATCCAGGCCGTGCTCGACGCGCCGCTGTTCGGTGTGCGCTGGCGCTGGAATGCCGGCGTGGCACTGGCGTTGCCGCGCTATACCGGCGGGCGCAAGGTCGCGCCGCAGATCCAGCGCATGAAAAGTGAAGACCTGATCGCCAGCGTGTTTCCGGATCAGATTGCCTGCGTGGAAAACCTGGTCGGCGAACGGGAAGTCCCCGACCATCCGCTGGTGGAACAAACCCTCGATGATTGCCTGCACGACGCCATGGACAGTGAAGGCTGGCTGGCGCTGTTGCGGCGCATGGAGCGCGGTGAGGTCCGCCTGATCAGCCGAGACCTGCCGGCACCCTCGCCGCTGGCGGCGGAAATACTCAGCGCCCGGCCATACACTTTTCTTGACGACGCGCCACTGGAAGAGCGCCGCACACAAGCCGTTATCAATCGACGCTGGAGCGAGCCAGAATCAACCGATGACCTTGGTGCGTTGGATGTCGAGGCGATTGCTGCCGTGCGCGAAGAAGCCTGGCCGACACCCAGCGGTGTGGATGAAATGCACGAGGCGTTGATGAGCCTGGCGTGCATCACCGAGGCCGAGGCCAGCGCCAACGCCCCATGGCTCGATTGGCTGGACACCCTGGCCGACAGCGGCCGCGCCTGCCGCATCAGCCATTCACTTTGGTTGGCGCGGGAACGACTGACCTGCCTGCGGGCCATTTATCCACAGGCTGTCTTGATGCCAGCGCTGGAAGCGTTGCCGGGGTTCGATGAGCACTGGGAAGTGGACGACGCGGTGCTTGAAGTGATTCGCGCACGGCTCAGCGCGTTTGGTCCATTGCCGCTGCAGGCGATCGCCGAGCCGCTCCAATTGCCAGCGACACACGTCACTCGGGCGCTGGCGCTACTCGAACACGAAGGCTACGTGCTGCGCGGCCGGTTCACTCCGGGCAGCACTGAAGATGAGTGGTGCGAGCGACACCTGCTGGCACGGATTCACCGCTATACGGTCAAGCGCCTGCGCCGGGAAATCGAGCCCGTGGCCTTGCAGGATTTCATGCGATTTCTGTTCGACTGGCAGCACCTGTCCAACGCCACCCGAGGCCAGGGCAGCTCGATGTTATCGGCCATCAGTGCTCAGTTCGAAGGCTACCCCGCTGCAGCTTCGGCCTGGGACAGCGACCTGCTGCCCGCGAGGCTCAAGGACTATTCGCCCACCTGGCTCGATGATGCCTGCCGTAGCGGCAAGCTGGTCTGGACCCGGTTGACCCCACGCAACCGCAGCACCGGCACCGCGCTGCGCAGTACGCCGATCGTGTTGTTGCCGCGTCAGCGGGTCGGTCTCTGGAGCGACTTGACCGAACAGACGCCGGTCGGCGAACTGTCGCCCAAGACACAGAAGGTTCACGCCGCCCTCAGCCAGCACGGCGCGCTGTTTTTCGATGAGCTGATTCATGAAGCCCACCTGTTGCGCACGGAACTGGAAATCGCCCTGCAGGAACTGGTCGGTGCCGGGTTGGTCAACGCCGACAGCTTTGCCGGCCTGCGCGCACTGATCACCCCGGCCAGCAAGCGCCAGCAGCGTAGTAGCCGGCGCGGGCGCGGGGCCTTTGTCGGCGGCATGGACGATGCCGGGCGCTGGGCACTGTTGCGTCGTGGGACTGCCGCGCCAGTGGTGGATAATCCGCGACCGACGCCAACACCCGCAGAGACCCTGGAACACATCGCCATGACCTTGTTGCGCCGCTACGGTGTGGTGTTCTGGCGATTGCTCGAACGTGAGGCCGATTGGCTGCCGAGCTGGCGGGAATTGCTGCGCACCTTCCATCGGCTGGAAGCGCGGGGCGAGATTCGGGGCGGGCGTTTTGTCAGTGGATTGGCGGGTGAACAGTTCGCACTGCCGGAGGCTATTCCACTGCTGCGCGAAGTACGGCGTCGACCCCACGACGGCAGCTTGATCGCAGTCTGCGGGGTCGATCCGCTGAACCTCGCCGGCACCCTGCTGCCCGGTGCGAAAGTGCCGGCGCTGGCGAGTAATCGACTGGTGTATCGCGATGGTTTGCCGGTGGCTGCGCAGATCGCTGGCAAGCCGTGTTTTTGGCTGGAGCTGGATCAACGGGCTATGGCTGAAGTGCAGAGCAAGCTTATCCGGCATTGATGTTGTCTCATCCGGCCCCTTCGCGGGCAAGCCCGCTCCCACATTGGACCGGTGTACATAAATCCATTGTGGGAGCGGGCTTGCCCGCGAAGGGGCCATCACAACCGACAAATTTATTGGGGGCGAGGCCGATCCGGCATCATCACCGCCGAATGCCCAGGCTCAGCCGCCCCATCAAGCACAGGCTCCACCGCCTGCCTCGGCATCAAGACCTGCTGTGGATAAGTCTGCGCGAAATGCACCTCGGGACTGTTATCCACAAGCTTTTTCAAACGCTGGTTGAATGCACGGCTCACCGCATACTGCCCTCCCGACACGGTGCGAAATTGTGCCGTCAAGACCACGCCATTGAGGTCCATCTTGTCAACGCCGAACACATCCAGCGGCCCTTGCAGGTTGTACCTGAGGAACGGGTCGTCGCTGATCGAATGCCCGGCTTCGCGAATCAGTTCGATGGCCTTGTCGACATCGGTGTCATAGGTGAACTGCACGGAGAAGAACGCGTAGGCAAATTGCCGCGATTGGTTGGTCACGGCCTTGATCTGGCCAAAGGGCACCGAATGCACGAACCCTTTGCCGTCGCGCAGGCGCAGGGTGCGAATGGTCAGGCCTTCGACCGTGCCGGCATGCCCGGAATCGAGCACCACCCAGTCGCCGATCGACAGGGTGTCTTCAATGATGATGAACAACCCGGTGATTACATCTTGAACCAGTTGCTGGGAACCGAAACCGATGGCCAGGCCAATGACCCCGGCACCGGCCAGGAACGGCGCAACATTGATTCCCAGATTGGCCATGGTGGTGATAGCGCAGATCACCACCAAAATGATTTTGATCGCATTGCGCAGCAACGGCAGGATCGTCTTTACCCGCGTACTAGGCTGGCGTGCCCCGCGCTTGTTGAGCGGGGGTTTCAAGGCTTCCTGGATCGCCGTGTCCAGCACGACCCAGACCATCCACGTCACCAGGAAGATCAAGCCGATATGGCTCACCGCGTCACTGATCGCCCGCCCTACCGCATTGCTGACCGCAAAATCGAACAGTGATACGCCCCAGATTCGTCCGAGGATATCGATGAACACAATGGCCATGGCGATACGCAACAACGCGTGGGAGAGGCTCAGGAAGCGCTCTTTGTAGGCGCCACTGCGGCGCACGTCGGATTCGCTACGGGACTTGAACAAGTGATGCAACGTGGTGCTGAGAAACACCGTCGCGATCAGCAGCACCGTGGTGAACAGCGCGCTGCGCAACACTTGCTGGTTGTCATCGCCAATGCCGATCAAGTTGATGACAGACACCAGCACCATCAACAGGATCGGCCAATACCAGAGCCCGGAAAAAATCCGCAGGGTTTCGCGCAACGCCGGCTGCGCCCGCCGCTGGGCCAGCGGCAGGATGCGGATAACGTGAGCGACCGGACGGCGCATGCGGACCACCAGCAAACCAAAGGAAATCGAGGCCGCCAGCCCGGTAAATACGGCGATGCTGCTGGTGAGGTTGTTACCCAGTTGATGGGCGATCTGCGGGCTGGTCAAGGCGTCGCTGAGGGCGACCAGGAAGCCGATCGCGAACAGCGGCCGCGGGCTGTCCTGGCGAATGATCTGCACCGCCCGGCGCTTGTGCCCGACATTGAACAGCACCACCAGGGACATCACCAACGACGCCGCGAACACCCCACTGCTGGTGGCATAGGCAAAACACAACGCCAGCGCCCGACCCGCTGACAAAGCCATGAACTGGCTGGCATAGATCGTCAACGGCAGGCTGATCACCGCGGGGAGGCTGTAGGGCAAGACATACCCAAGCAATGCCTGCCCACGCTCTCGACTGAGCAGCAAGCGATGACGGCACAGGCGTTCGGTCAAGAACTTGCTGAACATCCAGAGCAAGCCGAAGACACCTGCCCACGCCGCCGTCAGCAGCAGGAAATCGGCCGCCACGCTCCAACTCGAGCGGGCCGATGGACGATTGACCAATTGATCCACCTCATCGGCCGCACGATCCGCGCGCAGACGCCAGGCGTCGAGCAGGTCCTTGTTGAAATTGAGCTTGTCCTGGATGCCATCGATGCTTGAACTGATGGCGCCCAGCAAGCCGCCCTGAACCAAGGGTTGAGGATGTGCCGGCGGTGTGGCGGCGGTGGCCGCTGCCGGCACACCCGGTATCGCCGCTGCTTCCAGTTCCTCGCTGCCGAAGAACAACAGCGCCCCCATTAATATCGCCGTCTTGAGCCTGATCAAGGCATCCGCTCCTTTGGATAGGACTGTAAGGAACTGATCGAGAAATGCCGGACTAGTTCGGTGTTGGCCGGTAAATGCCAAGCGCCGGGCTACTCGCTGATCCTGTCGCGGATCGTCACCGGCCTGGCGCACGGGGTGTTTTTCTCGATTGGCTCGACAATCGCCACCAGTCTAGTGCCCAAGGAAAAAGCCGCCAGCGCGATCGCCAGCAAACCGGCCCCAACGGGTATTGCGGTGATGTATGAAATGCATACCGTCCGTAGTCCCACCGAAACTTTCGTCAACCTCTGGCAGTCATCAAAAGATCAGGGGGCAGTCAGACGGGAGGCGACATGGCGGCGATTCACATCGGCATTTCAGGTTGGCGCTACACGCCCTGGCGGGGGGATTTCTACCCGAAGGGACTGGCCCAGAGGCGCGAATTGCAATTCGCCTCACGGGCAGTCAACAGCATCGAAATCAATGGGTCGTTCTACGCCCTGCAGCGGCCAGAACGCTATGCCCAGTG
Source organism: Pseudomonas sp. EB271-G4-1 (assembly GCF_058791355.1). NCBI lineage: Bacteria > Pseudomonadati > Pseudomonadota > Gammaproteobacteria > Pseudomonadales > Pseudomonadaceae > Pseudomonas > Pseudomonas sp. EB271-G4-1. The sequence goes on along the minus strand of NZ_JBYTEO010000025.1, from coordinate 3,877 downwards.
GTATGCCGAAACCCCGGAGCACTTTGTGTTCAGCGTCAAGGCGCCGCGCTTCATCACCCATATCAAGCGTCTGCGTGACATCCACAAACCCCTGGCGAACTTCTTCGCCTCCGGGGTCCTGGAACTCAAGGAAAAACTCGGACCGTTTCTCTGGCAGTTTCCGCCCAACTTCAAATTCGACGCCGCACTGTTCGAGAGCTTCCTCGAGCAATTGCCCCACGACACGGAGCAGGCCGCTGCCCTTGCCCGCCAGCACGACGCCCATGTGAACGGCCACGCCAGCCTTAAGACAAGCAAGAAAAAGCCCTTGCGCCATGCCGTGGAAATCCGCAACGACAGCTTCATCGATCCGGCATTTGTCCGCCTGCTCAAACGCTACAACACGGCCCTGGTGATTGCCGACACCGCCGGTAAATGGCCCTATCGCGAAGACCTCACCAGCGACTTCGTGTACCTGCGCCTGCACGGTGCCGAAGAGCTCTACGCCAGTGGCTACACCCCTCAGGCACTGAAGCGTTGGGGTGACCGGATCGATGCCTGGCATCATGGTCGGCAACCGGCTGATCCCCACCTGATCGCACCTCGCCTCAAACCCAGGGTGCGAAAGTCTCGAGAAGTTTTCTGCTACTTCGATAACGACATCAAGGTCCGCGCGCCCTTCGATGCGCGCCGTTTGCTGGCACGCTTCGACCTCGACAAAGAGCTGCTCACCGCCCCCGGTGAGCCCGCTGCGGAAGGGGTGCTGCCATGAGCGTTTCCGACCCGGTTGGCACCACCGACGAGCAGGCGACCATCGATACCACGGTGCATCGTTTCACCGTACTGACGGTCAACACCCACAAGGGCTTCACGGCGTTGAACCGGCGATTCATCCTGCCTGAACTGCGCGAGGCGGTGCGCAGTGTCTGCGCCGACGTGGTGTTTCTGCAGGAGGTACACGGCACCCACGAGCATCACCACAAGCGCTACGACAACTGGCCAGCGATGCCCCAGTACGAATTCCTCGCGGACACCCTCTGGCCGCAGTTTGCCTACGGACGCAATGCGGTCTATCCGGCAGGTGATCACGGCAACGCCTTGCTGTCGAAATTCCAGATCGTTCGGCACGACAACCTCGACGTGTCCATCAGCGGACACGAAAACCGCGGCATTTTGCATTGCGTGTTGCGCCTGCCGGGAGAGGGCCCGGAGGTGCATGCCATTTGCGTCCATCTTGGCTTGCGCGAAACCCATCGCAATGAACAACTCAAGTTACTGGGCCGCCGCCTTGAGTCGTTGCCAGGCGACGCCCCGGTGATTGTCGCCGGTGATTTCAACGACTGGCGCCAACGCGCCGATGCCCTGCTCCAGCCCTGTGGTCTGCGCGAAGTGTTCGCCGAGCACCACGGCAAGCCGGCGCGCAGTTTCCCCGCGCGATTGCCGACCTTGCGCCTGGACCGTATCTACGTACGTAACCTCAAGGCCAGCCATCCGCAGGTATTGGCGAACCGTCCCTGGTCACACCTGTCGGATCACGCACCGTTGTCGGTGGAGATCGAGCTATGAGCATCCCGTCGATGGAAAAAAACACGCTGGAAAGAACCATTGCCGCACCGCCCATTAGCGAGCCGGCAGCCGTCGACGTCGAGTACGGTTGGCAAGGCAACAATCGGGTCCAACTGCTGGAAAATGGCGAAGCCTATTTCCCTAGAGTGTTCGAGGCGATGCGCCAGGCCACCACCGAAATCCTCCTGGAAACCTTCATTGTGTTCGAGGACAAAGTCGGTGAAGAATTGAAGGAGGTGCTGATCGAGGCGGCACAACGGGGTGTCCGCGTGACTGCCAGCTTCGACGGGTTTGGCTGCGGAGAACTGACTGCCGATTATCTTTCCGCCCTGAGCGGTGCTGGCGTGCATTTACAGATGTTCGACCCGGCACCCAAGCGCCTGGGCATCCGCACCAACTGGTTCCGACGCCTGCACCGCAAGATCGTGGTGGTGGACGGGACGATTGCGTTCATTGGCGGGATCAACTTCTCCGCCGATCATTTGGCCGATTTCGGCCCCGAAGCCAAGCAGGATTATTCGGTTGAAGTGCAAGGCCCGGCGGTGGCCGACATTCACCACTTTGCCCTGCTGCAATGCGGTCGCCCGGCCCGCGCCAAATACTGGTGGCAACGGCGTCGACAACGGCGTTCGGAATTGGCCGTCACCGATCACGACGGTCAGGTACGACTGGTGTACCGCGATAACGCCGAGCACGCGACCGACATCGAAGAGGTCTACCGCCTGGCGCTGCGCACGGCGCAGCGGCGCGTGGTCATTGCCAACGCCTACTTCTTCCCAGGCTACAGGTTGCTGCGCGAAATCCGCAACGCCGCGCGCCGCGGCGTAGAAGTGCGCCTGATCCTGCAGGGTCAGCCGGACATGCTGGTGGCCAAACTGGCAGCGCGTATGACTTACGACTACCTGCTCAAGTCCGGGGTGAAAATCTTCGAATACTGCGACCGGCCACTGCACGGCAAAGTCGCGCTGGTGGACGAAGACTGGAGCACAGTTGGCTCCAGCAATCTTGACCCGCTGAGCCTGTCGATGAACCTGGAGGCCAACGTGTTGATCCGTGACCGCGCGTTCAACCGCGACCTGTTCGACCGGCTTGAAGAACTCAGCGATAACCATTGCAAGGCCATGTCGGTGGACAAGGCCCCACGCGGGCGCATCTGGCACATGACCGTGGGCTTTCTGGTGTTCCATTTCCTACGCCATTTCCCGGCATGGGCCGGTTGGCTGCCAGCGCACAAACCACGCTTGAAAACGTTCACCCCACCGACCGGGAGCGATCAACATGAGCCGCACTGAAACACACGCGGCGTCCCACGCCGAGCACCCGGCGAAATCGCGCTGGAGTCGTTGGAAAAGACCACTGACAATGCTGTTTTTCCTGGCGCTGATCGTCCTCTTGACGATGTTTGCCCAGCGCATCGAATGGAACGAGGTGCTCGACACCCTGGCCGATTTCAAGGTACGCACCTTGATCATCGCGTCAGGGCTGACACTGATGAGTTTCCTGGTCTACGCCTGCTTCGACCTGATCGGCCGAACCTACATTCGCCAGGACCTGACGTGGAAACAGATCCTGCCGGTGGGCATCATCAGCTACGCCTTCAACCTCAACCTGAGCGCCTGGGTGGGCGGCATCGCCATGCGTTATCGGCTGTATTCGCGACTCGGGGTGAGCAAGGCCAACATTGCGAAAATCCTCGGCCTGAGCCTGGCGACCAACTGGTTCGGCTACATGGTGATTGCCGGCGCGGTGTTCAGCAGTGGGCTGGTGCGCATGCCGCCAGGCTGGAAACTCAGTAGCGGCGCGCTGCAAGGCGTGGGCGTTTTACTCTTGCTGGCGAGCGCGGGATATCTCGCGGCCTGCCAGTTTTCCAAACGCCGCGAGTGGGCGATCCGCGGGGTCGAAATCAACTTGCCATCACTGCGCATGGCGGTCCTGCAACTGGCCCTGGGGGCGCTGAACTGGTCGTTGATGGCCGCGGTCATTTTCACGCTGCTACCGAGCAAACTGGATTATCCGCTGGTGCTTGGCGTGTTGCTGATCAGCGCCATCGCCGGGGTCATCACCCACATTCCGGCAGGGCTAGGTGTGCTGGAAGCGGTGTTCGTGGCGCTGCTGCAACACGAGGCATCGCGGGGTAGCCTGGTGGCGGGTTTGCTGGCGTATCGGGCGATTTATTTCCTGTTGCCGTTATTGATCACGCTGGTGATGTACCTGATGGTGGAGGCCAAGGCCAAGTCATTGCGGATATCGAAAAAACCCAAATAATGGGTGGACGCCTTCGCGAGCAGGCTCGCTCCCACATTTGAAATGCATTCCCCTGTGGGAGCGAGCC
>NZ_JBYTEO010000024.1:0-95563 GCF_058791355.1 Pseudomonas sp. EB271-G4-1 | reverse complement strand
GTCGGGGTAAGGGGATTCGAACTCCTGACATCCTGCTCCCAAAGCAGGCGCGCTACCGGACTGCGCTATACCCCGGTTTGAAATTGGCTCCGTGACCAGGACTCGAACCTGGGACCCAATGATTAACAGTCATTTGCTCTACCGACTGAGCTATCACGGAACTACATATTTCAATTTACAACTGTGAAGCTTTACTGCGTTCTCTTCAACCCGTTTGCATCGCTGCGTTCGTGTGTCTGAGGCGCGCTATTCTACAATCTCTACAACCTCTGTCAACCCCCTAAATTGCTTTCAAGTTAATGATTTGCAACTTATTTTCGATTCCTGCTTGGGGAGCAGAAACCCTGGCGGGTGACTTACTGCGGGGCGCACTTTACAAGCCTTTTCCTTAGAGTTCAACAGCCTAGATGAAAAAAAGGCCTCGCAATGCGAGGCCTCTTCAATTTTGCCGCCGATCTGGATCAGACGAAGACGATTTCGTCGTTCTCCACCACGCCATGGGCCGTGTCTCCCGGCATGAATCGACCGGAAAGGATCAACTGCGCCAGCGGGTTCTCGATCCAGCGCTGGATCGCTCGCTTGAGCGGCCGTGCGCCGTATACCGGGTCGTAACCCACCGCGATCAGCTTGTCCATGGCTTCTGGGCTCAGTTCCAGCTTCAGCTCCCGCTCGGTCAGGCGACTGCGCAGGCGACCCAGCTGGATCTCGGTAATGCCGGCGATCTGATCCCGCGCCAAAGGCTCGAAGATCACCACTTCGTCGACACGGTTGATGAACTCCGGACGGAAGTGAGTGGAAATCGCGTCCATCACTGCCGCACGCTGCGCCTCGCGATCACCCACCAGCTCCTGGATCTGCACCGACCCCAGGTTGGAGGTCATGACGATCACGGTGTTCTTGAAGTCCACCGTACGGCCATGGCTGTCGGTCAGGCGACCATCTTCCAGCACCTGGAGCAAGATGTTGAACACGTCCGGGTGCGCCTTCTCGACTTCATCCATGAGGATCACCGAGTAAGGCTTGCGGCGCACCGCCTCGGTCAGGTAACCGCCCTCTTCATAACCGACGTAGCCCGGTGGCGCACCGATCAGGCGAGCCACGGAATGTTTCTCCATGAACTCGGACATGTCGATCCGCACCATCGCCTCTTCGGTATCAAAGAGGAATTCGGCCAGCGCCTTGCACAGCTCGGTTTTACCGACACCGGTCGGGCCGAGGAACATGAAAGAGCCGCTCGGGCGATTAGGGTCGGACAACCCGGCACGGGAACGCCGAACCGCGTTGGAAACCGCCACCACCGCTTCATCCTGGCCGATCACACGTTGGTGCAACAGGCTTTCCATCTTCATCAGTTTTTCGCGCTCGCCCTCGAGCATTTTCGACACGGGAATGCCGGTCCATTTCGACACGACTTCAGCAATTTCCTCTTCGGTCACCTTGCTGCGCAGCAGCTGGTTCTCGGGTTTGCCATGCTGGTCGACCATTTGCAGGCTGCGTTCCAGGTCCGGGATCACCCCATACTGCAATTCGGCCATGCGGTTCAGGTCGCCTTTGCGGCGGGCTGCTTCCAGCTCCTGACGTGACTGTTCGATCTTCTGCTGGATCTGCGCCGAACCCTGCACCTCAGCTTTTTCCGAGTTCCAGATTTCTTCGAGATCCGAGTACTCACGCTCGTGACGGGCAATTTCTTCCTGGAGTTTTTCCAGGCGTTTTTTCGCCGCATCGTCGCTTTCTTTCTTCAGCGCCTGGGATTCCACCTTCAGCTGAATCAAACGGCGCTCCAGGCGGTCCAGCACCTCCGGCTTGGAGTCGATCTCCATGCGGATGCGGCTGGCGGCCTCGTCGATCAGGTCGATGGCCTTGTCCGGCAATTGCCGGTCAGTGATGTAGCGATGGCTGAGCTTGGCCGCCGCAATGATCGCGCCGTCGGTGATCGCCACCTTGTGGTGGACCTCGTAGCGCTCCTTCAGGCCACGCAGGATGGCGATGGTGTCTTCTTCGCTCGGCTCGTCCACCAGCACTTTCTGGAAGCGTCGCTCCAGGGCGGCGTCCTTCTCGATGTATTGGCGGTACTCGTTGAGCGTGGTCGCACCGACGCAGTGCAACTCACCGCGTGCCAGGGCCGGCTTGAGCATATTGCCTGCATCCATCGAGCCCTCGCCTTTACCGGCACCGACCATGGTGTGCAGCTCGTCGATGAACAGAATGATCTGCCCTTCCTGCTTCGACAGCTCGTTGAGCAACGCCTTCAGGCGCTCTTCGAACTCGCCACGGTATTTGGCACCGGCGATCAGCGCCCCCATGTCCAGGGACAGCAGGCGCTTGCCCCTGAGGCCATCAGGCACCTCACCGTTGATGATGCGCTGGGCCAGGCCTTCGGCGATGGCGGTTTTACCGACGCCTGGCTCACCGATCAGCACCGGGTTGTTCTTGGTGCGACGTTGCAGGACCTGGATCGTGCGGCGAATTTCATCGTCACGGCCGATCACCGGATCAAGCTTGCCCTCCTCGGCACGCTTGGTCAGGTCGACGGTGTACTTGTCCAGTGCCTGACGCGCTTCCTCGTGGTTGGGGTCATTGACCGCCTCGCCACCACGCAGGTTGTTGATCGCATTTTCCAGGGCTTTCTTGCTCACGCCCTGGCCGAGCAAAAGCTTGCCGAGCTTGCTGTTCTCGTCCATGGCGGCGAGCAGCACCAGCTCACTGGAAATGAACTGGTCGCCCTTCTGCTGGGCCAGGCGATCGGCTTGATTGAGCAGGCGCGCCAGATCCTGCGACATGTTCACGTCGCCGGTGGGATTCTGGATTTTCGGCAGCTGGTCGAGCTCTTTGGTCAGCTCTTTACGCAAGCTGTTGACATCGAAGCCCACCTGCATCAGCAGGGGCTTGATCGAGCCACCCTGTTGTTCGAGCAGGGCTTGCATCAAATGCGCCGGTTCAATGGCCGGATGATCGAGACCGACAGCCAGGGATTGGGCGTCGGACAAGGCTAACTGCAATTTGCTGGTTAAACGGTCTATACGCATGGGTCACCTTCCTTTTGAGCAGGTCGGACCTATAAAACATCCTGAATGAAGAAACCTGCCAGATACCACAATAGATGCGGTCGATTCTGGGAGTTTCAAGCGTTGTGATGTTGATGCAGGTCAGAGAAGTCTAGCCTGGTGCCCTGCCTCGCAAATACGTTCCTCTTTTGACGAGTGGCTGTTGCTGTCAGGCAAGGCGCCGCGACGAGTCATAGCCCGCTATGGCGAGGAGCGGCAACGCAGCATGACGGCAACAGACGCCGTCAAAAAGGAACAGTATTTGTGAGACAGGGCACTTGAAGCCAGATCAGGGAGGCAAAGCGGCCGGTGCGCGACGCACGGCGATAAGAAAAGAAGCGCGGATCGGTAACGGTACAGAAACCGCCACCATAGATTGCCGTTACACCACGAGCCGCCAGACGCAAACGCGCCAGCATATAGATGTCGGCCATGAACTTGCCGGGGTTTTGGCTTGGCACAAATGCCTGGGCGGCTTCGGGCAATTGCCCGACGAAGGTTTCGCGCACTTCCGGGCCGACTTCAAACGCTTGCGGGCCAATGGCCGGGCCGAGCCAGACCAGGACCTCGGCAGGCGCAACAGCCAGACTGTCGAGCGTGGCTTCCAGCACACCGGCCGCCAGCCCGCGCCAACCGGCATGGGCTGCGGCAACGCGGGTACCGGCACGGTCGCAAAAAAGCGCAGGCAGGCAGTCGGCAGTCATCGCCGCACAGGCAATGCCCGGCGTTGAAGTCCAACTGGCGTCAGCAGTCATCACCCGGCTCGGGTCCGCATGGGCCACGACGATGCCGTGAACCTGCTGCAACCAGGCCGGTTGAATGGAGAAGTGATCAGTAAGGCGACTGCGATTTTCGGCGACAGCTTCGGGGCTGTCGTCGACATGATCGCCAAGATTGAGGCTGTCGAACGGCGCCAGGCTGACGCCGCCCGCACGGGTGGTCACACAGGCTTTGACCCCGGCCGGCGCGGGCCAGTCAGGAATCAGCCAGTCACTCATCCGACAAACGCCTCGCGATCTTGCTTGAGCAGGGTCAGCAACCAGACAAAGTCTTCCGGCAGCGGCGATTCCCAGCTCATACGGACACCGGTCGTCGGATGGTCCAGCTCCAGGAACCGTGCATGCAGTGCCTGACGCGGGAAGTTCTTCAACGATTCAACCATGGTCGGGTTGGCTGCCGGCGGAATCCGGAAACGACCGCCATAGGCAGGGTCTCCGACCAACGGGAAGTTGATGTGCGCCATGTGCACGCGAATCTGGTGCGTACGACCGGTCTCCAGCTTCACCCGCACGTGGGTGTGGGAGCGGAAACGCTCGAGCACGCGGTAATGGCTGACGGCCTGCTTGCCACCTTCCATCACGGCCATGCGCTGGCGTTGCTGGCCATGGCGACCAATGGGCGCGTTGATCTTGCCACCCGCCGTCACCACGCCGATCACGATGCACTCGTAGATCCGGCTGACGCTGCGACTCTGCAACTGTGTCACCAGCTGCGTCTGCGCCTGGATGGTCTTGGCCACCACCATCAGGCCGGTGGTGTCCTTGTCCAGGCGATGCACGATCCCGGCGCGGGGCACATTGATGATGTCCGGCACGTGATGCAGCAAGGCGTTGAGCAAGGTGCCATCAGCGTGGCCAGCAGCCGGGTGAACCACCAGGCCCGCGGGCTTGTTGATCACCAGGATGTCGTCGTCTTCGTAGACGATGTCCAGCTCGATGTCTTGAGCGATCCATTCGCCCTGAGCTTCCTGCTCGGCGGTGAGTTCAAGAATGGCGCCACCGTGAACGATGTCTCGCGGGCGGATAACCGCCCCATCCACAGTCAGGCGGCCGTCTTTGATCCAGGCGGAAAGGCGCGAGCGCGAGTGCTCAGCGAATAGTTGTGCGGCGACTTGATCGAGGCGTTGGCCGCCCAATTCGGACGGCACCTCTGCGCGAAGTTCAATTTTATCGGACATGCTCGGACTGGGCGTCGGCACAGCCTTTGGTTTCGGCTGCGCGCTTGTGGTTAAATACGGCGTCTTTTGCCCCGAGGCTATTCAACGGGGCGCTCATCATAACAGGACGGCCTCGCCCAAGACAGCGGCCGTCATAGGGACGCAAGCCGCCATGCAAGTGAAACACCTGCTGCTGATCGCCATCCTCGCATTGACCGCTGCTTGCTCTTCGAAGGAAGTCGTAGACGAAAACCTGAGCGAAGTCGAGTTGTACCAACAGGCTCAAGCCGATCTGGACAATAATAGCTACACCAGCGCCACTGCCAAGCTGAAGGCTCTGGAATCGCGCTATCCGTTCGGCCGCTATGCCGACCAGGCTCAGCTGGAACTGATCTACGCCAACTACAAGAACGCCGAACCGGAAGCCGCCAAGGCAGCTGCCGAGCGCTTCATTCGCCTGCACCCACAGCATCCGAATGTCGATTACGCCTACTACCTCAAGGGCCTGACTTCTTTTGACCAGGACGTTGGCCTGCTGTCGCGTTTCCTGCCGCTGGACATGACCAAGCGTGACCCGGGTGCCGCCCGCGACTCCTACAACGAGTTCGCCCAGCTGACCAGCCGCTTCCCCAACAGCCGTTACGCGCCGGATGCCAAGCAGCGCATGATCTACCTGCGCAACCTGCTGGCAGCCTACGAAATCCACGTGGCCGACTACTATCTGACCCGCCAGGCCTATGTGGCTGCCGCGAACCGTGGCCGCTACGTGGTGGAAAACTTTCAGGAAACCCCTGCAGTCGGTGACGGCCTGGCAGTGATGACCGAGGCCTACCAGCGCCTGCACCTGGACGACCTGGCGGCCACCAGCCTCGAAACCCTGAAGCTCAACTACCCGAACCACCCAAGCCTGGTGGACGGTCAGTTCGTGCCATCGGTTGCCGAAGCCGACAACCGTTCGTGGCTGAGCAAGGCTACCCTGGGCCTGATCGAATCCCGTCCACCGCTGCCACCGGGAGAAACCCGCGCCAACCAGGACGTGCAGAAGCAGTTCCAGGACGCCAAGGACGCGATTCCCAACGAGCTCAAGCCTAAAGACAGCAGCGGCGATGTGATCGAGGAAGAGGACCACGAGGCAGAGGGCAACAACGAAGACCGCTCGTGGTTCAGCTACATGACCTTCGGCGTGTTCGACTGATACGACCGACGGTGCAGGAAGGGAGACTCTCGAGTCTCCCTTTTTTATTGCGCCGTTTTTATCCAGCGCGAATACGCTGTGCGCCTGCCATGTCCTTGGCTAAACTGGCGGTTCATCCGTCATATAGCAGCTCACCATGCTTCGTTTATTATTCTGGATCGCCGTGATTGCCGCCGCTGTGTGGTTCTGGCGCAAGTACAAGGGCCAGGCGTCTGCACCCAAGTCCTCCGCCGAGCTGGAAGCAGCCCCCATGGTCCGCTGCGCCCATTGCGGCGTGCACCTGCCCCGCGATCGTGCACTGCGCCTTCAACAACAGTGGTATTGCAGCCAGGCTCACCTGGAGCAAGGCCCCGGTCCTAGTGATCGCTGAGACGTCCAGTCCCGGCGAAAAACAGGCCCAGCGACTGCTGCGTCTCTATCACCTCTACCGTTTAAGCATCGGCATCACCTTGGTATTGCTGATTTCCAGCAACCTGGACAACCGCTTGCTTACGGCCGCCAATGACGACCTGCTGCGCAGTGGCAGCTGGTTGTACCTGGTGCTGAATATCCTGCTGGCAGTCTTCTTCCAGAGCACCCGACGCCCGACGCAACTGCTCAGCCTGGCTCTGGTCGACGTCCTGCTGCTTTGCGGGTTGTTCTACGCCGCTGGCGGAGTGGCCAGCGCTATTGGCAACTTGCTGATCGTCTCGGTGGCCATCAGCAATACCTTGTTGCGAAAACGCATCGGCTTGCTCATTGCCGCCATCAGCACACTTGGCATCCTGGGTTCGAGCTTCCTGCTGAATGTCAGCCATCGTGCCAATCCCAACGATTATTTGCAGGTCGGCACGCTTGGCGTGCTGTGTTTTGCCGCGGCGCTGCTGGTACAGGGCCTGATCCGACGACTGGAAGTCAGCGAAACCCTGGTGCAACAGAAGGCCAGCGAAGTGGTTGGCCTGGAAGCCCTCAATGCACTGATCCTGCAACGCATGCGTACTGGCATCCTGGTGCTTGATGACCAATGGCGCGTGCAACTGGCCAATCATGGCGCCTTGACCCTGCTGGGCTGCGAGCGCCTCGAAGGCCAACGAATTGACGAACATGCACCTGCCCTGGTCGAGCGCCTGCAACTGTGGATCAACAATCCGACGCTGCGCCCGCAAAGCCTGAAAATCGCCCGTAGCGGCCTTGAACTACAGCCAAGCTTCATCGCCCTGTCCTCCAGCCCACACCGCCAGACCCTGGTCTTTCTCGAAGACCTCGCACAGATCACCCAGCAGGCTCACCAACTGAAGCTCGCCGCCCTGGGTCGCCTGACCGCCGGTATTGCCCATGAAATCCGCAATCCGTTGGGCGCCATCAGTCACGCCGCGCAGCTATTGCGAGAATCGGAGGAACTGAATGCCGCGGACCGGCGTCTGACGCAGATTATTCAAGACCACTCTCAGCGCATGAATCGGGTTATCGAAAACGTCCTGCAATTGTCCCGCCACCAGCAAACCGCGACCCAACGACTCGACCTGAGGCCTTGGCTGGAACAGTTCGTGGCGGCAACCCGCGACCAGGCGAGCGAGCACCAGAAAATCCATCTGCGTATTGCGCCCGGTGACTTCGAGACCTTGATGGACCCGAACCAGCTGGAGCAGATTCTCGACAACCTGATAGGCAATGCCTGGCGCCATAGCGCCCTGGACCACGACCCGGCGCAGGTCTGGCTTGAATTGTTCACCGATCCCGAAAGCCAGCTTCCGGTCCTCGAAATCCTCGACGACGGCCCCGGAGTGGCCCCGGATCATCAAGCACAACTGTTTGAGCCCTTCTTCACCACCAGCCAACAGGGCACTGGCCTGGGGCTATACCTGTCACGTGAGCTGTGCGAGAGCAACCAGGCTCGCCTGGACTTCAAACCACGCCAAGGCGGCTGCTTTCGCATCACCTTTGCTCACGGACGCAAACAAGGTTGAACATGAGCCCACGGAAAAAAGTTCTGGTCGTCGACGACGAACCGGACATCCGCGAACTCCTGGAAATCACCCTGGGACGGATGAAACTCGACACTTACAGTGCCCGTAACGTTGGCGAGGCCTTGGCCCTGCTCCAGCGCGAGACGTTCGACCTGTGCCTGACCGACATGCGCCTGCCGGATGGCAGCGGTCTTGAGCTGGTGCAACACATCCAGCAACGCTATCCACAGATTCCGGTGGCCATGATCACCGCCTATGGCAACCTCGATACGGCGATCAATGCGCTGAAGGCCGGCGCTTTCGACTTCCTGACCAAGCCGGTGGACCTGACCCGCTTGCGGAAACTGGTCACCAGTGCCTTGCTGTTACCCGCCCCTGGGACCACCATCGATCGCCGCTTGCTAGGCGACTCGCCGCCCATGCGCAATCTGCGCCAGCAGATCGACAAGCTGGCCCGCAGCCAGGCTCCGGTGTACATCAGTGGCGAGTCCGGCAGTGGCAAGGAACTGGTCGCCCGCCTGATTCATGAGCGAGGACCACGGGCCAACCAGCCCTTTGTCCCGGTCAATTGCGGCGCGATTCCGACGGAGCTGATGGAAAGCGAGTTTTTCGGCCATCGAAAAGGCAGCTTCAGCGGCGCCATCGAGGACAAGCCCGGATTGTTCCAGGCGGCCCACGGCGGCACCCTGTTTCTCGACGAAGTGGCAGACCTGCCTCTGCCCATGCAGGTCAAACTGCTGCGGGCGATCCAGGAGAAAGCCGTACGCAGCGTCGGTGGGCAACAGGAGAGGGTAGTTGATGTGCGCATACTGTGCGCCACCCACAAAGACCTTGGCGCCGAAGTCGCCGGCGAACGTTTTCGCCAGGATCTGTACTACCGCCTGAACGTGATCGAACTACGCGTGCCACCGTTGCGCGAACGCCGTGACGACATCGAGCCGCTGGCCTGCCATGTGCTCAAGCGCCTGGCTGCAGACACCGGGCAGCCCGCGGCAAAACTCCACCCCAATGCCCTCGACGCCCTGAAAAGCTACCGTTTTCCGGGCAATGTGCGGGAGCTGGAGAATATGCTCGAACGCGCTCACACCTTATGCGAAAACAACCGGATCGAGGCCAGCGACCTGCGCCTGGCCGAGGGCAACTGCTCCGCCGAAGGGGGCGTGCCGGACCTCACGCAGATCGATAACCTGGAGGAGTACCTGGAAAACGTTGAGCGCCAACTGCTTCTCCAGGCCCTGGAAGAGACCCGCTGGAACCGCACGGCGGCGGCTCAGCGGTTGAATTTGTCGTTTCGGTCGATGCGCTACAGGCTGAAGAAATTAGGGTTGGATTGAGGGCCTCTTCGCGAGCAGGCTCGCTCCCACAGTTGATCGCATTCCATTGTGGGAGCAAGCCTGCTCGCGAAGGCCATCTGACAGACGCCAATCTTTCCAGGTTAGATCCGCCCGACCGGCGCATAGGGAGCCGGATCGATGATCGGGGCCCGTCCCAACATCACATCAGCGAACAACTGACAGGACGCCGGCGCCAGTACCAGCCCGTTACGGTAGTGCCCGCAATTGAGCCATAGGCCATCGAACCCCGGCACCCGGCCAATGTAGGGAATGCCCTCCGGCGAACCTGGCCGCAATCCTGCCCAATGTCCCACCACCTCGGCGTCGGCCAACGCCGGGATCAATTCCACGGCCGAAGCCTTGAGGCTCTCGAGTGCCGACTCGGTAGGCGTCTTATCGTAGCCTTCATGCTCCAGGGTGCTGCCAATCAGGATGTGCCCATCGCGCCGCGGTATTGCATAACGCCCTTTGGCCAGCACCATGCTCGGCAGGAAATCCGCCGCGCACTTGTAGAGGATCATCTGTCCTTTCACCGGTTCGACCGGCAGCTCAAGGCCCAGGCTCTTGAGCAAGTCGCCGCTCCAGGCGCCAGCGGTAAGAACCACTTGATCGCCATGAATCGCACCGGCGGAGGTCTGCACACCGACTATTTTTTCGTCTTGGGCAATAAACCCGCTGACTTCGCATTGCTCATGAATCGTCACGTTCGCCAGCGCCTGCAATGCCGCCTTGAGCGACTTAACCAGCCGTGGGTTGCGCACATTGGCGACGTTGGCCATGTAGATCGCTCGGGAAAAGCCGCCACCGAGCACCGGCACCGCATCGTGGGCCACCGAGATATCCACAGCCCGCAGTGGCCGGCCCTCGCTCGCGGCCCAGGCCAGCGCCTCGGCTTCATCGTCCAGGTCCAGCCAATACAGGCCCGTGGTATGCACCTCGGGATCGATCCCGGTAGCAGCGAACAAGCGCTCGCCCAGCTGTGGATAAAAATCCTGGGACCAATGCGCCAGCGCGGTAACCGCAGGGCTGTAGCGCCATGGATAGAGCGGAGAAACGATGCCGCCGCCCGCCCAGGACGATTCCTGGCCAACGCTCGACCGGTCCAGCAGCACCACGCTCTGCACCTGGGACGCGAGATTGAATGCCGTCAGCAGGCCGATTACCCCACCACCGACGATCACCACTTGCTGTTGCCTGGTCATGTTCTGATCCAACCATTAAATAGACAAAGGCGCAAAGGGCGCCCGAAAAGGAAACTCAGCGACCCCAGCAATCCTTGGTGGTCAGGCCGGCCGTGGCATTGACCATCGCGCGCGTCCCCGTATTGGTGATGGTGAAATCACCGCACTTGTCATTGGCCATGCTGGTGCCAGGCTTGCGCACCGCCGTCAGCAAGAAGGTCTGGTCGGTCAGAGTCGGCGTGATGGTGTAGTAGTCATTTCCGGCGCTGAGACCCGGGACACCGCTATAGACGTTTTTCTGTGAATAGAAACGCTCAAGGATCTGCGCCTGCTCGGAAAGCAGACCGGCCACTTCGGTGCGGCGCCCCTTATTGAGGTATTCGGTGAAGCTCGGCATAGCGATGGTCATGACAATCCCGATGATCGCAATCACGATCATGATTTCGATCAGGGTAAAACCGCGGTTGGATCTGTGCATGCCTCAACTCTCGCTTACTGTATTTGTCGCCACATGATGCGACGGCTGCCGCCGCCGGATTTTTCCACCAGCGTGGAGATACCGCCACTGGAATCGTTCACGATCTTGCGCGTCGCGCCATTGACGATGGCGTTCAAAGTCGGAATGCCGCCGGTAAAGACCACGCCGCTGGACAGCGTGTCGGTGCTGTCGATCACTGCGTCGCCGTTACTGTCGAGCACCGCGTAATTGAGCATCTTACCGCTGAACGCATCGAGTTCGACCAGTTTGCCGCTACCAGAGCTGGCGCAAGGTAGCGTGGTATCCACGCTTGCCGTGGTGAAGACGATCCGCCCGAGCACCAGGCTGGCCTGGTTGAGCACCCGCTCACCGGTCAGCGTGCTGTTATACAGCAGCGGCAAGTACCAGCCCTTTTTCGCCGGGTAGGTCACCTCGTTCTGGCTGGTAGTGATCAACTGCCCCGAACTTCCCGAAAGCACCCCGGTCACGGCCTGAGCCTGCAGACTGGCGGTGGTGATTTGTCCGGAGCCCCCGTTCGCGTCCCACACCGCGTAGAACGCCTGCAGGTCCTTGTTGGTCTTGTCTGCCGCCTCGTTGAGTTTTCCAGTGCCGAAAAACACCAACTTGCCACCCAGGGCGTTGTCCGCCAGCAATGGCTGCGCGGTGATTGGCTGGGTAGCGCCACCGGCTGTGGTAAACAACGGCTGGCCGGCAAATGCCAGGCCCCAGGCATCCGGGGTGGTGCCACTCAGGTCAAACTTCCAGAGCCGTCCCTTTAGATCGCCGCCATAGGCTGCCTGCACCACGTTCTGCGAGTTCACCTTGAGTTTCACCGAAGACAAGCCGTTAGTGGTTTCGCTGCTGTCGATCACGACTTTCCTGATCAGGCTGCCGTCACGAATGTCCACCACGTACAACGCCGCTACCCCTGAATTGCTGCCGTAGCCGTTGGCAATGAACGCCGCCCACCGCCCATCCGCCAAGCGTGCCACCTCCGGACGGGCGTAGGCATAACCCAGGTCATTGAACGCGTTCGCCGCACTGGCAGTGACCGGCGCGCTGATTTCCCACAAGGCCTTCATGACATTGCCCGCCGACGCGTCGAACAACTGCAGCGCATAGAAGGTTCGCCCGCCCGCCCCCGTTCCGCCCAGTGCGAGGGTTTTCCAGGCACTGTTGAGCTGAGCATCGAACACGCCCACCTGCCCATCCACCAGAAACTTGTGGCTGACACCGTTGATGTAGGCGTTATCGGCGATGTAACGCAAAGACGGCAGTACGCTGGAGGGCATGTAGGCGTAGCGCCGGGCACCGTTGCCGGTATTGATGACGCTGACGAAACCATCGTTGGCGTTGACCACCAGACTCGCACTCATGTTGACCGCCTTGATCGCCAGGTAAGCGCTATAGCCGGTGTCCCCCGACAAGTCCGATGCGGTTTGATCCGAAGGTGCCGCCAGGACCAGCGGTGAGTTGATGATATCGCCCAGCAACACACTGCGCGCCTTCAGGCCAGCCTTGTTGGTGCCCTTGCTCCACTCCACCAGATCGCTGCCCGTGATATCGCCGGGCAAGCCCTGGTTGAGAACGGCTTGCTGGGTCGTGGAAAAATTGGCGAAGGCCAATGGCACGACGCTGTTGCTCTGGTTGTTCCATGATTGATAGGTCGGTGCCGTAGCGCCCGGCACGATGGTGTTATCGGTGGACCACAGCACCGACGCGGTGTTGACCGCGCCACTGGCGGTGAGGCCGTAGGCCTTGATCGTGCCACGCCAGTCCTTGGGGTCGTAGCGGGTCTGGAAATAGCGGGTGGCGCTGGCGACACCACTGCCGCCGGAGCCGGCGGCGCACAACAAGGGTGAATCCGAGGGCGTGAAGGCACCGGCGGGAGCTGCCAGGAACAAGGCGCAAAAGACCCCGCTCAACAATCTCCACCGCTGCGTGCGGTTATCAATATTTCGCATAAATGCTCTCCACCACACTGCGTGAGCTGCCCGCAATGCCCACGGCGGTGACCCGGTACAAGGTCACCGAGGTGTTACTCGGCACGTTCACCGCGGCCAGGCTGGTGCCAATGTTCTGCACGCCATAGAAGCCGGCGCCCGACGCGATCCAGGTCACCCCCGAGGTGGAGTTGAACCCGGCCGACTTGAGAGTCGTCGATTCGGCAGGCGGTGCGCACCGGAACGTGCCGCTGCACACCGGCAACGAATAAGTGTCGAGCTGAACCGCGCTTTCGCCTACGCGCAACACCGCTTCGGCAGCCTGGAATGACTGGTTGCGCAAGCTCAGGCTACCGGCCATTTTTTCCTGCAGCGTGGCGTTTTGCATCGACGAGATGCCGATCAGCGTCAGCAGTAACAGGAACACCAGGCTGACCAGCAGCGCCATGCCGCGCTGGCAACCAGGGGACACACGCATCGGCCTGCCCTTCATGGCAGGCGGTTGCGCAAGGCGGCAACCACGTTGAAGGTTTGGTCGCTCACCCGGTGGTTCGGGTCCGTGAGTGTCAGGTTCAGGCGTACGCTACGGATGCGCGCCGGGTCCGACGGGTTGCTGCTGTAACTGGACACCGCCGAATCGGCAGCCGAGCTGGCGAGGCCGAAGCTCACGTCGAAGGCACTGACGTTATCCACCAGCACTTGCTGGAGCGGTTTCGGCGTCTCCCTACCGGCACCCAACGTCAGCTGACCGTTCTTCAAGCTGTAGATCAATCGCCGGATAGGAAATGCCAGTTGCCCCGTGGCAGGTGTGCGCAGGTCGGAGTAAGCCGTCGCACTGCTTCGACAATCGGAAACCACCGTCCAGGCCGGGGTCCCGCCATTGCTGCCGACATCCGCCGTGACCAGGATTAGCTTGAGACTGGCGTTGTCCCAACTGATCGGTTTTATCTGGCTGGCAGCGAAATCACCCTCTTTGCTGGCATCGGTGATCGTCCCCAGGCAGCCGAACATGCCGACCATGCGGATTTCCTGGATCATCTTGCTCAGCACAAAGCGCGCGTCCTCCTGCATGGCTGCGGCGGCATTCTGGCTGATGTAGGTGTTTTTTGCGGCGATGAACACCTGCACCACGCCCAGTACCACCACGAGGCTCAACGCCAGGGCAATCAGCAATTCGATCAGGCCGAACCCGCGATTGGAGCGGCTCATGGCGTGGTCACCGGGTCGGTGGTGGCGCGGCTTGTGAGGACGAAACTGCGCCTTGAGTTCGCGCTGTTGGCGGCCCGCGAGTCGTCCCAATTAATGGTGATGGTGTACACCCGCTGGCTCAGGGAGATGGTGCCGGTCGCCGTGGCACCACCGAAATTGACGATGTTATGGGTGAAATCGTAGAGATCCTGGTCCCGGGCGACGTTGAGATTGCCTGAGGTCGGCGGTGTCACGGTGTAATCGGCGGCGGCATTGGCGCGAATGCGGTCCAGCATGTCGTAGGCGATAAAACTGGCCTGGCTGGTCATGCGCGCACTGTCAGTGTATTTCAGGGCATTCAATTGAACGGCGGCCGCGCCCAACAGCCCCACGCCCAGAATCAGCAACGCCACCAGCACTTCGATCAACGTCATGCCCTCCTGGGCACGCTTGCTCCATGGCCTCATCCGCAATTTCCACCCAATAGAATTCGTCCGTTCAAACACACATTCAGCATCCTGCTTTGCGTTCCGAGCACATAGCTGATCACCACTGCCGTGGAGGGTGACGACAGCCCGCCCAAATTGTTGAAATCGATGGCCGACACTCCCGAGGTTAGCGTCAGAGTCGCACCGCTGCTGATCGGTGGAACAACCCGCAATACATTCGCCGGGGTGCCCGTACCGTCATAGACCGACAACTCCCCCGTCCACACGTCCCCACCCGCCGTAGGTCGTACCCGAATGGTCACGCCGCGATCGATGGCTTCGAGTCGGGCGAAGTTGAGGCCACGTTGCAGATCCCTGATCTCGGTGTCGGCCTTGGTGCTTTGCGACGAACGGATAAACGCCGGGACCACCAGGGTGATCAGGGCCAGGAAAATCGCCAACGCAACCAACAACTCGATCAACGTGAAACCTTTTGTACGATGATCCATCGTTGCTCTCTACTGCCGTCGGCTATACCTGCTCCACGCGCTAGAACATTCCAGGGAGGAAAATCTCATGCGTGAGCAAGGTTTCAGTCTGATTGAATTGCTTATGGGACTCGCGATTCTCGGGATTGTTCTGCAACTGGTCAGTCCGGCATTCGCTGCGCTGACAGAATCGAACCATCGCAAGGAAGCGGCCAAGTCACTGGTCAGCGGTCTGCGCAGTGCAAGGAGCGAAGCGGTATCGCGCGGTCAGGTCGTCGTCGTTCACGGCATAAATGATGACTGGAGCCAGGGCTGGCGAATCATTCTGGATGTCAGCGGCAAGGGGCACGACGACCCTGGAAATCCGCTGCTGATAGAGCGTCGCAGCGGCATTGGCGTGGCTATTTTCGGCAACCAGTATGTCAGGACTGCCGTACGTTTCGGCCCAGGGGGTGAGCCGGTGTCCGGAGGTTTCCAAGCAGGGACATTGCATGTTTGCGCTGCACGCGAAGCGCAAAGCCAGCACCAGGTGGTGCTGGCCTCGAACGGTCGCATCAGCCTGCGCAGTGAAAAAACCGCGCAGGCGTTATGCGCAACCTGAAGGGTCAGAGCAGCGAACGGACCCGGAGTTCTTTTGGCATGGAGAACGTGATGTTCTCTTCACGCCCGGCCAACTCATCGGCACCGGTAGCACCCCAGGCCTGCAATTGCTGAATCACGCCGCGCACCAGGACTTCCGGAGCAGAAGCGCCAGCGGTGATACCGATCCGCTCGACACCGTCGAACCAACTCTTGTCGAGGTCCTCGGCACCGTCGATCAGGTACGCCGGGGTTGCCATGCGTTCTGCCAGTTCACGCAGGCGATTGGAGTTGGAGCTGTTCGGGCTACCGACCACCAACACCACATCACATTCGTCGGCCAATTGCTTGACCGCGTCCTGGCGGTTTTGCGTGGCGTAGCAGATGTCGTCCTTGCGCGGGCCGCCAATGGCCGGGAACCGAGTACGCAGGGCGTCGATGACGCGACTGGTATCGTCCATGGACAAGGTCGTCTGGGTGACGAACGCCAGTTTATCCGGGTTGTTCACCTGGAGTTCGGCGACGTCCTTTTCGTCTTCGACCAGATAGATCGCCCCACCGTTGCTGCCATCGTACTGGCCCATGGTGCCTTCGACTTCCGGGTGACCAGCGTGACCAATAAGGATGCATTCACGTCCATCGCGGCTGTAGCGGGCGACTTCGATATGCACCTTGGTGACCAGCGGACACGTGGCGTCGAACACTTTCAGGCCACGGCCGGCGGCTTCAGTACGTACGG
This sequence comes from Pseudomonas sp. EB271-G4-1, assembly GCF_058791355.1. Lineage (NCBI taxonomy): Bacteria > Pseudomonadati > Pseudomonadota > Gammaproteobacteria > Pseudomonadales > Pseudomonadaceae > Pseudomonas > Pseudomonas sp. EB271-G4-1. The sequence goes on along the minus strand of NZ_JBYTEO010000024.1, from coordinate 79,084 downwards.
CCTGGGACACGCCGTGGGCACTGAAGATGACGATCACATCGTCCGGCACCTGATCCAACTCTTCGACGAAGATCGCCCCGCGGTTACGCAGGTCTTCGACGACGAACTTGTTGTGAACCACTTCGTGGCGCACATAGATCGGCGGCCCGAAAACCTCCAGGGCGCGATTGACGATTTCGATCGCCCGGTCCACGCCGGCGCAGAAGCCACGGGGGTTGGCGAGTTTGATTTGCATGCTGTGCCTCGTGTCTTGCGCGCAAGAAAAAGCGAAAACTGTAGAAACCTACTGTGGGAGCGAGCCTGCTCGCGAAAGCGGTGTGTCAGACGACATCAATGTTGAATGTCTGTCAGCCTTCGCGAGCAGGCTCGCTCCCACATTTTTGACCGTGTTCGGTCAGTTACAGCGCTTTGACGGAAATGATTTCCACGTCAAAGGTCAGGGTCTTGCCCGCCAGTGGATGGTTGAAGTCGATGGTCACTTGCGTGTCATCGAACTCTTTGACCACACCCGGCAATTCAGTATTGGCCGCATCGTTGAAGATCACCAGCAAACCTGGCGACAGGTCCATGTCCTGGAACTGTGAGCGCGGGATGATCTGCACGTTTTGCGGGTTGGGCTGGCCGAACGCGTTTTCCGGCTCGATGCTCAGGGTACGCTTGTCGCCCGCCTTGAAACCGAACAACGCCACTTCGAAACCTGGCAACAGGTTGCCGTCACCGACCTTGAAGGTCGCCGGGGCCTTGTCGAAGGTGCTGTCCACCGTGTCGCCGTTCTCCAGGCGCAATGCGAAATGCAAGGTGACTTCCGTGTTCTGGCCGATGCGTTGCTCAGCCAATACCTGTTCAGTCATGAACGGTTTCTCCGGTCTTTTTACTTTTGAACATATCCAGTGCCAGCATTACAGCACCAACCGTGATTGCACTGTCGGCAAAGTTGAAAGCCGGGAAATACCAGCGATTCTGCCAATGCACCAGAATGAAATCGATCACATGGCCCAAGGCTATGCGGTCATACAAATTGCCCAGCGCGCCACCCAGCACCAACGCCAACGCGATGGCCACCCAGGTTTCGTTACGTCCCAGACGCTTTAGCCACACCACCAGCACGGCACTGACCACCATCGCGATCAGGGCAAACAACCAGCGCTGCCAGCCGGAGCTGTCAGCCAGGAAGCTGAATGCCGCGCCGGTGTTGTAGGCCAGGGTCCAGCTGAAGTAATCGGGGATCACCACGATTTGCTGGTACATCTCCAACGAGCCTTCGAAGTAGAACTTACTGGCCTGGTCGATGACCAGGACCAGCAAACTCAACCAGAGCCAGCCCAGCCGCCCAAAACGGCCAACGGCATTAGGCATAGTGACGAACCTCGCCCGCGCCGCTGATGTTGTCGACGCAACGACCGCAGATTTCCGGATGCTCCGGGTTCACGCCGACGTCTTCACGGCAATGCCAGCAACGGGCGCACTTGGCGAAGGCCGACTTGACGATTTTCAGCTTCAAGCCGCTGACTTCGGTGACTACCGCGTCCGCTGGCGCCTGAACAAAAGGTGCAACGCTGGCGGTGGAGGTGATCAGGACGAAACGCAGTTCGTTGCTCAGCTTGGCCAGGTCGGCGCTCAGCGCGTCTTCGGCGAACAGCGTCACTTCGGCTTGCAGGTTGCCACCGACGGCCTTGGCCGCGCGCTGGATTTCCATCTCTTTGTTGACCGCGACCTTCACTTCCATGATGCGGTCCCAGTAGGCGCGACCCAGCTCGAAGCCTTCCGGCAGTTCGCTCAGGCCTTCGTACCAGGTGTTGAGCATGACGGACTCGTTGCGCTCGCCCGGCAGGTATTGCCACAGCTCGTCGGCGGTAAACGCCAGGATCGGGGCGATCCAGCGCACCAGCGCTTCGGAGATGTGGAACAGCGCGGTCTGGCACGAACGACGGGCCTTGCTGTCGGCACCCGTGGTGTACTGGCGGTCCTTGATGATGTCCAGGTAGAAACCGCCCAGCTCCTGCACGCAGAAGTTGTGGATCTTCGAGTACACGTTCCAGAAGCGGTATTCACCGTAGTGCTCTTGCAGCTCACGTTGCAGCAGCAGGGTGCGATCCACGGCCCAACGGTCCAGTGCCAGCATTTCTTCGGCCGGCAGCAGGTCGGTGGCCGGGTTGAAGCCGGTCAGGTTCGAGAGCAGGAAACGCGCGGTGTTACGGATACGCCGGTAGGCGTCCGCACTGCGTTGCAGGATCTGCTCGGACACTGCCATTTCACCGGAGTAGTCGGTAGAAGCGACCCACAGGCGCATGATATCGGCACCCAGGGTGTCGTTGACCTTCTGCGGTGCAATGACGTTGCCCAACGACTTGGACATCTTGCGGCCGGACTCGTCAACGGTGAAACCGTGGGTCAGCAGCTCGCGATACGGCGCGTGGTTGTCGATGGCGCAACCGGTCAGCAGCGACGAATGGAACCAGCCGCGGTGCTGGTCCGAACCTTCCAGGTACAGGTCGGCGCGTGGACCGCTTTCGTGGCCCATCGGGTGCGAACCGCGCAGGACGTGCCAGTGGGTGGTACCCGAGTCGAACCAGACGTCGAGGGTGTCGCTGATCTTGTCGTACTGTGGCGCTTCATCGCCCAGCAGCTCGGCGGCGTCCAGCTTGAACCAGGCCTCGATGCCTTCGACTTCGACGCGCTTGGCAACTTCTTCCATCAATTCGACGGTGCGTGGGTGCAGTTCGCCGCTTTCCTTGTTCAGGAAGAACGGGATCGGCACACCCCAATTGCGCTGGCGGGAGATGCACCAGTCCGGACGGTTGGCAATCATCGAGTGCAGTCGCGCCTGGCCCCAGGCCGGTACGAACTGGGTTTCTTCAATGGCTTTGAGCGAGCGCTGGCGCAGGGTGTCGCCGGTGGTTGGCTGCTTGTCCATGCCGATGAACCACTGCGCGGTGGCACGGTAGATCAGCGGAGTCTTGTGGCGCCAGCAGTGCATGTAGCTGTGTTCGATGATGGTCGTGTGCAGCAGCGCGCCCACTTCGGTCAGCTTGTCGACGATGGCCGGGTTGGCCTTCCAGATGAACTGGCCGCCGAAGAATTCCAGCGAGGTCGCGTAGACGCCGTTGCTTTGTACCGGGTTGAGGATGTCATCGTTGACCATGCCGTATTTCTTGCAGGTCACGAAGTCGTCCACACCGTAGGCCGGGGCAGAGTGAACCACGCCGGTGCCGGCGCCCAGTTCGACATAGTCAGCCAGGTAGACTGGCGACAGGCGATCGTAGAACGGGTGGCGGAAGTTGATCAGTTCCAGCGCTTTGCCCGAGGCAATCGCAATGACCGAACCTTCCAGGCTGTAGCGTGCCAGGCATGACTCGACCAGCTCTTCAGCCAACACCAGCAGTTTGTCGCCGACATCGACCAGGGCGTAGTTGAATTCAGGGTGGACGTTCAGCGCCTGGTTGGCCGGGATGGTCCACGGGGTGGTGGTCCAGATCACGATCGACGCGGGTTTGTCCAGCGAAGGCAGACCGAACGCGGCAGCCAGCTTGGCTTCGTCGGCAATCGGGAATGCCACGTCGATGGTCGAGGACTTCTTGTTCTCGTACTCGACTTCCGCCTCGGCCAGGGCCGAACCGCAATCGAAGCACCAGTTCACAGGCTTGAGGCCCTTGAACACGAAACCGCCCTTGACGATTTCGGCGAGGGCGCGGATTTCACCGGCCTCGTTCTTGAAATCCATGGTCTTGTACGGGTTGGCGAAGTCGCCCAGCACGCCCAGACGGATGAATTCGGATTTCTGCCCTTCGATCTGCTCGGTGGCGTAGGCACGGCACAGTTCGCGGGTCTTGTCCGCGCCCAGGTTCTTGCCGTGGGTCACTTCGACCTTGTGCTCGATCGGCAGGCCATGGCAGTCCCAACCCGGAACATAAGGCGCATCGAAGCCCGACAGGGTCTTCGAACGAATGATCATGTCCTTGAGAATCTTGTTCAGTGCGTGACCGATGTGAATCGTGCCGTTGGCATATGGAGGACCGTCGTGCAGGACGAACTTCGGACGATCCTTGCCAATCTCGCGCAACTTTCCGTACAGGCCAATGCTGTCCCAGCGCTGCAGAATCTGCGGTTCGCGCTGAGGCAGGCCGGCCTTCATTGGGAAGGCGGTGTCCGGAAGGTTTAGCGTGGCTTTATAGTCGGTCATTTAAGGCTCTTCATTAGCGATTGGCGCTAGGTGCGACAGGGCACGGGCGGCGGCGACATCCGCATTGATCGCCGTCTTAAGCGCCTCCAGAGAGGCGAAACGCTGCTCTTCACGCAGCTTTTGGTGGAAAACCACCGTCATACGCCGGTCATACAGATCGCCGGCAAAATCTAAAAGATGTACTTCGAGGTGGGCTCTGCCATCTCCCTGGACCGTGGGTCGAACGCCGATATTGGCGACGCCAGGCCAGGTCTTGCCGTCCAGGTCGATACTGACCAGATAAACCCCGGTCAGCGGCACGCGACGACGCTTGAGCTGGATATTGGCGGTGGGCGTACCCAACTGCCGGGCCAGCTTCTGGCCATGCAGTACGCGACCGGCGATCCGGTATGGTCGGCCCAGTAAACGCTCCGCGAGGGCGAAATCAGCAGCGGCCAGCGCATTACGCACCTGGGTGCTGCTGACGCGAATGCCATCGAGCTCGACGGTTTGCGCCGCTTCGACGGTGAAGCCCTGCATGACGCCAGCCTGTTGCAGGAAATCGAAATCCCCTGCCCGGTCACAGCCAAAACGGAAGTCGTCGCCGACTTCAAGGTGCTGCACGCCGAGACCGTCAACCAGGATGGTATCGACGAACTCACTGGCGCTGAGCTTGCTCAGGCGCTGGTTGAATGCCAGGCACAGGACTCGGTCGACCCCTTCGGCAGCTAACAGCTGCAGCTTGTCACGCAGCCGGGCCAGACGCGCTGGCGCCGTGTCAGGGGCGAAAAATTCCCGGGGCTGCGGCTCGAAAATAACCACGCAGCTGGGCACGCCCAACTCGAGCGCACGCTCGCGCAGCCGCGCCAGGATAGCCTGGTGGCCACGGTGTACACCGTCAAAGTTGCCAATAGTGGCGACACAGCCCCGATGCTGGGGGCGCAGATTGTGGAGGCCTCGAACCAGCTGCATAACGCGCTTCTTGCTCATAAAGTGGTCGATTATAACCACACCCGGCGGCCGACGACAGGCAACACCGTATCCCAAAGTAATCGAGCCGACAAAAACGCCGACTCGCCCATGTTTATCGAGGCCCTGGCTTTAGCCAAGCGCCTTGCGATTGAAGTCGCGCAACCTGAAGCCCATCAACACTAACATGCCGAAATAAGCCACCACACCGGCGATGACCAAAGCGCCCAGGCGCAGGAACCGCTCAAGCATCTGCCCTTCGCCCCAGGCGGGCATGAAATGCATCCCCGCCAGCAGCACAGCGGACATCACCGTCACCGCGACCACCAGCTTGAAGCCAAACTTCGCCCAACCCGGTTGCGGCTGGTACATCTGCTGCTTGCGCAGTTGATAGAACAGCAGCCCGGCATTCAGGCAGGCACCGGCACTGATGGCAAGCGCAAGGCCGGCATGGGCCAGCGGGCCGATCAACAGCAGGTTGAACAACTGGGTGACCACCAGGGTGAAAATCGCGATTTTTACCGGCGTGCGGATGTTTTGTTGCGCATAAAAGCCTGGCGCCAGTACTTTGATCACGATAATCCCGAGCAAACCGACAGAGTAGGCAATCAGCGCACGCTGGGTCATGGCCGCGTCATGGGCATCGAACTGACCGTACTGGAACAGTGAAACCGTCAGCGGCTCGGCCAGAATCCCCAACGCCAGGGCACAAGGCAATACCAGCACGAAACACAGGCGCAGGCCCCAATCGAGGATTCGCGAATATTCCTGGCGGTCCTGGCTGGCGTAGGTCTTGGCCAGGGTCGGCAGCAGAATCGTGCCCAATGCCACGCCCAGCACACCGGACGGCAACTCCATCAGGCGGTCGGCGTAGTACATCCAGGACACCGAGCCGGCAACCAGGAAGGACGCAAAGATGGTGTTGATGATCAACGAGATTTGACTCACCGACACCCCGAGAATCGCCGGCAGCATCTGCTTCATCACCCGCCAGACGCCGCTGTCGCGCAAACTCAGGCGCGGCAGGACCAGCATGCCGATTTTTTTCAGGTGTGGCAGTTGGTAAAGCAACTGCGCCAGACCGCCCGCCAGCACCGCCCAGCCCAGCGCCATCACCGGCGGATCGAAGTACGGCGTCAGGAACAGCGCAAAGATAATCATGCTGACGTTCAGCAGGGTCGGCACAAACGCCGGCACAGAAAAGCGGTTCCAGGTGTTAAGGATCGCGCCAGCCAATGAGGACAGGGAAATCAGCAAGATGTACGGAAAGGTCACTCGCAGCAAGCTGGTGGTCAGCTCGAACTTCTCCGGCGTATTGGTGAAACCCGGCGCGGTCACCCAGATGACCCAGGGGGCGGCAAGCATGCCCAACGCCGTGACGAGCGCCAGCACCAGTGTCAGCAGGCCAGAAACATAGGCAATGAAGGTTCGCGTCGCCTCATCGCCCTTCTGGCTTTTGTATTCGGCCAGAATCGGTACGAATGCCTGGGAAAACGCCCCTTCGGCAAAAATCCGCCGCAACAGGTTGGGCAACTTGAAGGCGATGAAAAAGGCGTCGGTCGCCATTCCCGCGCCGAATGCACGTGCAATAAGGGTGTCACGAACAAACCCCAAAACCCGGGAAAGCATCGTGATAGAGCTGACAGCGGCCAACGATTTGAGCAGATTCATTAAAAGAGTTCGTGCCTGTCGATAAACAGCAGGCGAACTACGCGCCTACTTATGCGATACTCCGCGCCGCAACAGCACAGAGCCAAAGCTCGCGAGTTTACAGGTCGCACGCTGGAAAGAAATATCCAGAGGTGTTGCACCTACCACTTAGCGGAACGTTTCAACCGCCCTTGACAAGACCTCAACTCATCGGCATGATTCGCGGCCTATTTTGTTTGCTATTTCCTAAAAAGTCTTTCGAGGAGCTCGACGGTGGCCAACTCACCTTCCGCCAAAAAACGTGCAAAACAGGCTGAGAAGCGTCGCAGCCACAACGCCAGCCTGCGTTCCATGGTTCGTACCTACATCAAGAATGTAGTTAAGGCCATCGACGCAAAAGACGCTGAAAAAGCTCAAGCTGCTTACGTTCTGGCTGTGCCAGTTATCGACCGTATGGCCGATAAAGGCATCATCCACAAGAACAAGGCTGCTCGTCATAAGAGCCGCCTGAATGGCCACGTAAAGGCCCTGAACGTTGCCGCTGCTGCCTAAGCGACTCGTTCATTAAAAAACCGACCCCAGGGTCGGTTTTTTATTGCCTGCGATTTGATGAACACACAAAACAATTGTGGGAGCGGGCTTGCTCGCGAAAGCGGCGCATCAGGCGACACCTGCATCGACTGACACTGCGCTTTCGCGAGCAAGCCCACTCCCACACTTGGATTTTCGTTTACTTATTGAGCGCTCGCCCAAGGCAAAATCGGAATCGCTGTCACCGCATTCTGCGGACTGCCCTCGATCAACCGATCGCTGTACACCAGATACACCAGCGTATTGCGCTTCTTATCGAGGAATCGCACCACCTGCATGGTCTTGAACACCAGGGAGGTACGCTCCTTGAACACCTCGTCACCGTCCTTGAGCTCACCCTTGAAGCTGATGGGCCCGACCTGACGACAGGCAATGGACGCCTCGGCACGATCCTCGGCCAATCCAAGCCCACCCTTCACGCCCCCGGTCTTGGCGCGCGACAGGTAGCACGTCACACCCTCGACCTTGGGATCGTCAAACGCCTCGACCACGATGCGATCGTTCGGGCCGACAAACTTGAACACCGTCGACACCTGGCCAATTTCCTCGGCCGACGCCAGCAGCGGCATCGCCAACAGCAACCCCAACAATCCTTTTGCCATGCGCATCAGGTATTCCTTCAGACCAGAATCAGGTTATCGCGATGAACCAGTTCCGGTTCCGCCATATAACCCAAGAGACCGACAATCGCCTCAGACGACTGACCGATGATTTTTTGTGCTTCCAGCGCACTGTAGTTGGCCAACCCACGGGCAATTTCACGACCGTCGGGCGCCACGCACACCACCATTTCGCCGCGACGGAAGCTACCCTGGACCAATTTGACCCCAACCGGCAGCAGGCTCTTGTTACCTTGGGACAACGCCGTCACCGCACCCGCGTCCAACACCAGGGTGCCACGGGTTTGCAGATGCCCGGCCAGCCACTGCTTGCGCGCCGCCAGCATGCCGCGCTCAGGCGAGAGCAAGGTGCCAATGCGCTCACCCGCCTTAAGGCGATCCAGAACGCGCTCCAGTCGACCACCCACGATGATCGTATGCGCACCGGACCGCGCCGCCAGGCGTGCCGCACGCAGCTTGGTTTGCATGCCACCGCGCCCCAGCGCTCCGCCGGTACCGCCTGCCACCGCGTCGAGCGCCGGATCATCGGCACGTGCCTCGTAGATCAGCTGGGCATCTGGATTGTTGCGCGGATCGGCGTCGAACATGCCATCGCGATCCGTCAGGATCACCAGCAGGTCAGCCTCGACCAGGTTAGCCACCAGCGCCGCGAGGGTATCGTTGTCGCCGAAACGGATTTCGTCGGTGACCACAGTATCGTTCTCGTTGATCACCGGAATGACCTTCAACTCGACCAGCGCACGCAAGGTGCTGCGGGCGTTCAGGTAGCGCTTGCGGTCGGACAGATCATCGTGCGTCAGGAGAATTTGCGCAGTGTGTCGACCATGCTCGGCAAAGCTCGACTCCCAGGCCTGCACCAAGCCCATCTGGCCGATTGCAGCAGCGGCCTGGAGCTCGTGCATCGCACTGGGTCGCGCGGTCCAGCCCAGACGGCTCATGCCGGCCGCCACCGCCCCGGAGGACACCAGCACCAACTCGACACCCGCCTCATGCAAGGCCACCATCTGTTCAACCCAGACACCCATTGCCGCGCGATCCAGGCCCTTGCCGTCCGCTGTCAGCAAAGCGCTGCCGATCTTCACGACCCAACGCTGCGCACCTGTCACCTTGCTCCGCATCATCTTCAACCTTAGCTTGAGGGCAGCGCGACCTGGCACTGCCCGTGACGTTATTCGTGGTTATTCGTGACCAACGATCGATTTCCAGATACTAAAACGCCGCTCGATTGAGCGGCGCTTAAGTTTATCGCAACGAATCAGTCACGCACGTAAATGATTTCCGGACCGTCTTCGTCATCCACGTCTTCTTCGTCCCAATCATCGTCGCCGATGTCGTGGACCGACTTCACGCCGCTACGACGCAAGGCACGCTGATCGTCCAGCGCCTGCAGCTGGGCACGGGCTTCGTCTTCGATGCGCTGATCGAGATCGGCCAGCTCTTCCTTGTAGGCCGGGTCATTGGCCAGGCGATCGGCACGATCTTCCAGGTAACGCATGATGTCGTGACACAGACGCTCGGTGTTCTGCTTGGCGATGGCCGAGATCACGTAGACCGGACCGGTCCACTCCAGGCGATCGACGATTTCCTTGACCCGCTCATCGTGCTCTTCTTCAAGGATCTGGTCGCACTTGTTGAGGATCAGCCAACGATCACGCTCAGCCAGGGACGGGCTGAACTTGGTCAGCTCGTTGACGATGACCTCGGCAGCGTCCGGAGCACTGGTGTCATCCAGCGGCGCCATGTCGACGAGGTGCAGCAGCAGGCGGGTACGCGACAAGTGCTTGAGGAAACGAATCCCCAGGCCGGCGCCGTCGGAAGCACCTTCAATCAGGCCCGGGATGTCCGCGACCACGAAGCTTTTCCAGCGATCGACGCTGACCACACCCAGGTTTGGCACCAGGGTGGTAAACGGATAGTCGGCGACTTTCGGCTTGGCAGCGGATACCGAACGGATAAAGGTACTTTTACCAGCGTTCGGCAAGCCCAGCAGCCCCACGTCCGCCAGCACCTTCATTTCCAGCTTGAGGTCACGCTGCTCGCCCGGCTTGCCCGGCGTAGTCTGGCGTGGCGCACGGTTGGTACTGGATTTGAAACGGGTGTTACCCAAACCGTGCCAACCGCCATGTGCCACCAGCAGCTTCTGGCCGGCCTTGGTCAGGTCACCGATCACTTCCTGGGTAGCGGAGTCGATCACGGTGGTGCCGACCGGTACGCGCAGCACCAGATCCTCACCCTTCTTGCCGGTGCAGTCGGTGCTGCCACCATTGGAGCCACGCTCGGCATCGAAGTGCCGGGTGTAACGATAGTCGACCAGGGTGTTGAGGTTTTCGTCGGCGATCATGTAGACCGAGCCGCCGTCACCACCATCACCACCGTTCGGACCACCGTTTTCGATGAATTTTTCGCGACGGAAACTCATGCAGCCGTTACCGCCGTCGCCAGCCTTTACTCGGATCGATACTTCATCAACAAACTTCATAACACAACGCCTCTCGCCATACGGACGAGCCGAAAAACACTAAGACATAAGACTCTTGCAAAAATGAGCGCAGCGACTCCAATCAACGACCGCTAAAACCAGCGCCGGCAGCCCATACAAACAGTTTTGCAAGAGACTCACCCCACAAACGAAAAAGCCCCGTCGCGAGACAGGGCTTTTCCAGCGATCGCGCGATTAAGCCGCGACTACGCTCACGTAACGACGACCGAAGGCGCCTTTTACTTCGAACTTGATCACGCCTTCGACTTTAGCGAAGAGAGTGTGATCTTTACCCATGCCAACGCCGTAGCCAGCGTGGAATTGGGTGCCGCGCTGACGCACGATGATGTTGCCTGCTTTGATAGCCTGGCCGCCATACATCTTCACGCCAAGGCGTTTGGCTTCTGAGTCGCGACCGTTACGGGTACTACCACCAGCTTTTTTGTGTGCCATGAGTTCAATTCTCCTAGTGAGGAATTAGGCTGTAATTAAGCCTGAATACCGGTGATTTTGATCTCGGTGTACCACTGGCGGTGGCCCATACGCTTCATGTGGTGCTTACGGCGACGGAACTTGATGATGCGGACTTTATCGTGACGACCTTGGGAGATCACTTCAGCCACAACGGTAGCGCCAGCAACAACTGGAGCGCCGATATTCACGTCGTCACCGTTGGCAACCAACAGAACGCGATCAAAGGTAACGGATTCGCCGGTAGCGATTTCCAGTTTTTCGATCTTCAGGTATTCACCTGGGGCGACTTTATACTGCTTGCCGCCAGTAACGATTACTGCATAAGACATGGTATTTCTCCGATAATCCTGCTCACCCAGCTCTTTATAAGAAGAGGTATTGGCTGGCATGGCTGCATGGGGCTGGAGGCCCGCTTGCAATTGCGTAAGGCAGGTGCTGCCCAGGAAGTTCAGGGTGCGCGATTGTACGCAAGGCACGAGCGCCTTGCAATAGGCCGTCCATCGCGCCTTGACACCTGCTGGCGTGGGTCCTAGCATGCCGCGCAACCCTTCTGGAGCAACTGTCGCTGATGCAACCCCAAGCTTTCTACCGCGCGGTGGCGGACGATTTTAGCGCCGTCGACGGCATCATCAAGAAGCAGCTGACTTCCCGAGTGCCGCTGGTATCGAAAATCGGCGATTACATTACCTCGGCCGGCGGTAAACGCCTGCGTCCGTTACTGGTGCTGCTGTGTGGCAAGGCCCTCGGCCGCGAAGGCGACGACCTGCGCCTGCTGGCCGCCACCATCGAATTCCTGCACACCGCTACCCTGCTGCATGACGACGTGGTCGACATGTCCGGCATGCGCCGTGGCCGTTCGACGGCCAATGCCATGTGGGGCAACGCGCCGAGCGTGCTGGTGGGCGACTTCCTGTATTCGCGCTCCTTCGAAATGATGGTCGAGCTGGGCTCCATGCCGGTGATGAAGATCCTTTCGCAAGCCACGCGCATCATCGCCGAAGGCGAAGTGTTGCAGCTGTCGAAGGTCCGCGATGCCAGCACCACCGAAGAAACCTACATGGAGGTCATCCGCGGCAAGACCGCGATGCTCTTCGAAGCCTCGACCCACAGTGCGGCAGCCCTGGCCGGCGCGACACCTGAGCAGTGCGAAGCGCTGCGCACCTTCGGCGACCATCTGGGCGTGGCCTTCCAACTGGTCGACGACCTGCTGGACTACAAAGGCGACGCCGAGACCCTGGGCAAGAACGTCGGTGACGACCTGGCCGAAGGCAAGCCCACCCTGCCGCTGATCTACACCATGCGCGAAGGTACGCCGGAGCAGGCAGCCCTGGTGCGCAAGGCGATCCAGAAAGGCGGTATCGAAGACCTGGAAAACATCCGCGAAGCTGTGGAAGCCTCCGGCTCACTGGATTACACCGCCCAGCTCGCCCGCGACTATGTGGCCCGTGCGATCAAGTGTCTCGACGCGCTGCCCGCCAGCGAATACCGCGATGCACTGGTTGAATTGAGCGAGTTTGCGGTCGCCCGCACACACTGATCTGCACTTGTAGGAGCCGGCTTGCTGGCGATTGCATCACCACGGTGTTCCTGACACACCGAGTTGGATGCATCGCCAGCAAGCCGGCTCCTACAGGTCCCACCCCCTCTCTCACCTAAAACCCTATATAATGTGCGATTTTTAGCGATCCTGAATCCAAGGAGCCTTAGTGAGCACGTTGCCACCCTGCCCGAAATGCAATTCCGAATACACCTATGAAGACGGCGCCCAGCTGATCTGCCCTGAGTGCGCCCACGAATGGTCCGCCAGCGGCGAAGCCGAAGCTGTGTCCGATGATGCAGTGAAAAAGGATTCGGTGGGCAATGTCCTGCAGGACGGCGACACCATCACCGTGATCAAGGACCTCAAGGTCAAGGGCACGTCGCTGGTGGTCAAGGTGGGCACCAAGGTCAAGAACATCCGCCTGTGCGATGGCGATCACGACATCGACTGCAAGATCGACGGCATCGGCCCGATGAAGCTCAAATCTGAATTCGTCAGAAAAGTCTGATTCAGCTGTACGCCACCCCGCGTCCTGACGTGGGGTGGTGCTTCGCCCTCCCCGCTTCGCCCAATGAACCCTCGCAATAGCCAAACGCCAGCCGTTTTGACCTTACGCAATCTTTACCCAGAAAAATCACGGATCAGCCAATAGGCCCTTGCTATTTATTGAATAGGAATTATTCTCATTGAACCCCATCAATGGAGATGAGAACCCATGACTTATTTGATCGATGCCTGGCTGGACCGTCCACACCCCTACCTCAGGATCCTGCATCGGGAAACCGGGGAAGTCTGTGCAGTGCTGGAAGAAGAAGCCTTGAACGAACTGCAGGATCAGGGTGACCTGGACGTCAACGGCTTGAGTTCCAGCGAGCCGGTGGTGCTCAAGGAAGTGGTGAGAAACCTGTTTCTGTTCTGCTATGCCCGGGCATTGCGCCCGACCAATGAACTGCATCACAAGATAGAACTATGAGAAACGCAAACCCTTGTAGGAGCGAGCATGCTCGCGATGGACTCAAGGACACCGCGCTCATTCAGAATGCACGCGTTATCGTTCACGCCCATCGCGAGCATGCTCGCTCCTACAGGGTCAGGTATTACAGAACGTCCAGCAGCTCGACGTCGAACACCAGTACGCTGTGCGGCGGAATGCTGCCAACGCCTTGAGCGCCGTAAGCCAGTTCGCTCGGCACGTACAGACGCCATTTGCTGCCGGCATTCATCAGTTGCAGGGCTTCGGTCCAGCCAGCGATCACGCCACCGACCGGGAATTCCGCAGGCTCGCCGCGCTCGTAGGAGCTGTCGAACACGGTGCCGTCGATCAGGGTGCCGTGGTAGTGGGTACGCACGGTATCTTCACGGGATGGCTTGGCGCCTTCACCGGCGGACAGTACTTCGAACTGCAGGCCGGAAGCCAGGGTGGTGATGCCGTCACGCTTGGCGTTTTCAGCCAGGAAGGCCAGGCCTTCGCCAGCGGCTGCTTCAGCCTTGGCTGCAGCTTCGGCCTGCATGATTTCGCGAATTACCTTGAAGCTTGCAGACATTTCTTCCTGGCCAACACGGCTTGGCTTACCGGCAAACGCGTCGGTCAGGCCTGCCAGGATCGCGTCCAGGCTAACGCCCGGTGGCGGGTTGTCGCGCAGCTGGTCGCCCAGCTGACGGCCGATGCCGTAGCTGACGCGGGTTTCGTCGGTGGACAGATTTACTTCGGACATGACACTGCTCCGCTGTGCGGACGGCTCGGGAACTGGCCGTGCGTGCACAGCGCGTCCCGGAGCGCCCGGAACCAAAAGGGCCAGCAGACTAGCACAGATGTCATGCCATTGATGAGGGACGTCAGGCGATCGGCACCTTCAGGTTTTCCTCCACATCGGCAACCAGCCCGCACATCTCGTCATGCACGACGGTGTGGACAAGGTTGAAGTGCAACTTGGGAAAGGAGCGTAGCACCTCGCGTGCATGTTCCACCGAGCGCAACTGCATCGTGTGACCTGGCGCATCACTCAATGGATACGCCGCTCCGTGCATACGCGCCTCAAGCAGGTAAATGCCTCCTTCCATGGAGATCAGGTTCAACTCATCGACCTTCCCGGCGACGGCATAGGCATTCAACTCTTGCAGGTTCATGAGCGCACCTCACGCAGTGACGAGCCAACACCCTTACAGGGATATGCCTCGGCGCATCAAAGCACAAGCCATAAACGACGCCGCCCGTCTGTTTTGCAACAGACGGGCGGCGCATAACAACAGGACAGCCGTTGTTTAGTGCTTGGTCACTTTATCCAGGTAACCCATGGCAAATGCCGACACCACAAAGGTCATGTGAATGATGACATACCACTGCAAATGCTCGGGATCGACGTTCTTGGCGTCCATGAAGATACGCAGCAGGTGGATCGACGAGATCGCCACGATCGACGCGGCCACCTTCATTTTCAGCGACGAGGAGTCCATGGTGCCCAACCAGTTGAGCTTCTCCTTGCTGTCGTCGATGTCCAGTTGAGACACGAAGTTCTCGTAGCCGGAAATCATCACCATCACCAGCAAACCGCCTACCAGCGCCATGTCAATGAGCGACAGCAACACCAGGATCAGGTCCGATTCGGCCATCGAGAAGACGTTGGGGATAACGTGGAAGACTTCCTGGAAGAATTTCAGTGCCAGTGCCAACAGCCCGAGGGATAAACCGAAGTAGATCGGCGCCAGCAGCCAGCGCGAGGCGTACATTGCATTTTCGATAAAGCGTTCCATTGAATCTCACAGGCGGACTTGAAATGGCCGTGAGTATAACAGCCGTCTGTAATACCCAGAAACCATTGGGAAATCCGCTACCTGCGTGTGTGTATCAAATTTTTTCTGCTAGTGTCCAAACCATTGACAGCAAAATGACATCGGACAGGAAGACTGGAAATGGATGGGCGATTGCCATTAACGAGTGCCGGGATTTTCATGGCCCTGCTGATCAGCGCCTGCTCGCCCAGCGACGAGAAACGGCAGGTCAGCCTTGAGGAAAAGACTGCGCAGTTCGAGAAGTCCCTGGATGCCATCGAGGACCCGAAACTCAAGGATGCGGTGGCCGAACTGGGCGGTTCGCTTTTGCTGCTTGAGCGCGCGCAACTCAAGCTCGACAGCAAGCCCGTGGAAACCGAATACGGTGAAGACGCCCTCGCCGTGCTCAAGCACTACCCAACGCCACAGGCCCTGGTTGACACGTACATCAATGGCCTTTTCGTCCTGCACAAGGACTCCAGCTCCGACTACCTGACGGACCTGCAACCGGTGTTCCCCTTCAACTTCAGCATCCCGGCGGCGTTTCTGTTTCCCCATGGCCTGCAATGGCAGTCGGTCACCCTGAGCAACAAACGGGTTATCGCCTTCCAGCCGGAATGGTCGGAAACCGACCCGGGCATTCAGTTGAGCCCATCGAGCTCCAACGTGACCAACCCTGACGACCTGACCGTGACCTATCCGTTCATTGAAGGACTGGACGTCGATATCAAGAATCAGCCACAACCGGTGAGCCTGCAAGGCACGGTGGAAGTCATTGCACCGCGCCGGCTCTACAGCTTCGACCTGACGAAAAAGGACATCGGCCAGACCCGCACCAACGACAATTTGAGCGTCACCTTGGTGAAACTTGGGGACAACTACGCCGAAATCGAGTTCAGCAATAGCGAGCCGCCAGCCCCCGAGATCGCCGAAACACCGTTGAATCCGCTGATTGTCCAGGCCAGGGATACCACCGGGCAGTTTCTGTCGCGCTCAGGCTCGATCAATGAGAATGCCGCGCAAATTGCCTTCTACCAGAAACAACTGGCGAAGTTGCAGCAACAGAAACTCTGGAGCGAGTCGCTGGAAAAACAGCTCAATGAAGAGCAGCGAACCTTCGAGAAACAACAGAAACGCCACTACTCCAAGGTGTATTTCAACGGGACCATCGAAACCCTTGAAGTCAGCCTGCTGGATTTCTCCGGCGTTACGGTGACTCGCAAGGACCTGGACCTGCCGGTACGCCGCTTCGACCGCCATACCACGGCGAAAACCATCCAGCCGCTGAGCTTGCCGGTGGTAGTCTACGACGACAATGCCCCGACCTGGCTCAAGGGCGCGACCTTGACCCCTGAGCAGTTGAAAAAAGGCGTCAGGATCACTCAATCGGTCGAGGATCCCAGCGCTGCGCGCGTCGAGTTCACTCACCTGCGCAGCTTCAATGATGAATTGCTCGGTAGCTCTTTCAACCCGGGCGATAGTCCGGTCAGCTTCTTCACCGAAGACAGCAGCGGCAAGCGCGATGGGTCGATCGAATTGCCACCAGAGGCGTATGAGGTCGACCCCCTGGGCGGCACGATCACCTACGACCTGAACCTGTTTCCACAGACACCCGCCTTTGTGGTTGGCTCCATCCCGCTGTTTCTGGCCACTGTCGAAAAGCAGACGTTCGATGCCCATCAATTGCCCAAGGGTCTTGAACTCAAGGGCAATGCGCTGGTGGTGGATTCGAAAGTGTTTCCCGATCCGGACTGGCGTTTTTTTGCCAAGGATGACAGCGGCAATTACCTGAAGGAAATTCTTGCGGTCAGCCATGACGCGAGCACAGAAGGCCCCGCGTTATTCGCCGTGCATTACTTCTACGGTCAACCCACGCGCCTGGAAACCTATCAACGAACTGACCTCGCCACCGTGCAATATGGTTTTGAGGTCAAGCTCGACAAGGCTGACATGTCCAGCCAGGCCCAATAGCGCTGTCAGTGCTCGGGCCGGAACTCGAAACCACCCACGCTACGACAACGACCACCGTTGATTTCCCGCAACTGGGCTTGCAGATGCAGGCACCAGATCTGCGGGTCATCGGCCAGTTCATAGCCGTGCAGGGTCAGGCTTTCAACGATGGTATCGAGGATGGACTCAGCCACAAAAGGGCCATGGAACGGGCCTTGGGCTTTGATGGCTGAAGGTTGTTCACCGGCCATTCCGGCGGCGAAGAGTAAGGTCCACATCCCCGTATCGCCCGCCAGGGGGCGGATGGCGCATTCGATACGAGTCACAAGACCTAGACATTGACGAGTGAGGCAGAGGTTGCGCGGCATGGCGGCGACCCTCGGTAAATCCGGTATTCAGCCTCCACGGGGAGGCTGTCTCGATCCAGTGATACTGTCGATATCCTTGAGCAGAGAATAGAGGAAAAGTTTGACTAGTACGTCAAGTAAGACCAGAAGGCGCCGAATGGTCACTGTGTGAATATTGGCGCCAGAGTGATGGCACTTTATTGCGATTCACAAGCAAATGTGGGAGCGAGCCTGCTCGCGAAAGCGGACGATCATCCAACATCAATGCTGAATGAAAATCCGTCTTCGCGAGCAGGCTCGCTCCCACAGTGGATCGGGGTGAAGCTCAGGTTTTTGTCAGGCCGGCTTGGCCTCCACCAGCGCCTCCACAGCCATTTCCTTCTCTGCCTCTTTCAGGTCATCTTCGCTGATCATCTCCGCGATCACCCGCAAGCGCTCCACCACCCGTGCGTTGACGCTACCTTCAGGGAACTCGCCATTTTCATCCGGCTCGCCCGCCGGCTCACCCACCAGCAGGCTCAGCGCCTCGTCGGCCTGACGCACGGCGTAGACGTGGAACTGACCGGCGCGCACAGCGGCCAGCACTTTCTCGTCAAGCATCAGCGTGGCAACGTTGGCATGGGGAATGATTGCTCCCTGTTCGCCCGTCAGTCCGCGCGCTTCACAGAGACGGAAGAACCCCTCGATTTTCTCGTTGACGCCGCCCACGGCCTGCACTTCACCGAACTGGTTGATCGAGCCGGTAATCGCAAAGCACTGCTTGAGCGGGGTTTTCGACAAGGCCGAGATCAGGGTGCACGCCTCGCCCAGGGAAGCACTGTCACCATCGACGTAGCCATAGGACTGCTCCAGCGCAATGCTCGCGGAGATCGCCAGCGGAAACTCCTGGGCGTAACGGCTGCCCAGGTAACCGGTGAGAATCATCACCCCTTTGGAGTGGATGGGCTGACCGAGGTTGACCTCACGCTCGATGTCGACGATACCGCTGCCACCGGGATACACCGTGGCGGAGATCCGCGCCGGTACACCGAAGGCCGAGTCGCCGACTTCCAGCACCGTCAGGCCGTTGCACTTGCCGACCGCGGCGCCCGCGGTGTCGATCAGGATGATCCCCGCCAGCATGTCATCGAGAATGCGCGCCGACACACGTCCAGTACGGGTGGCCTTGGCCTTGAGTGCCCGCTCGATGTGACCGGCATCGGTCATTTCATCCGAGGCCAGGTGACGAATGAAATCCGCCTCGCTGACCAGCTGGAACAGATCACCGATGCGTGCCGACAACCGCCCCTGATGCTCGGCCAGGCGTGCGCTGTAGGTTGCCAGGCGCGCCACCGCATCGGCGGTCAACGGCGCCATGCCCTCCTCGGAAGTACGGGTCTTGAGCAACTGGGCGAACTGTTCCAGGCTCTCGTCGACCATCGGAATGTCTTCATCGAAATCCACCAGGACGCGAAACATCTCCTGGAAGTCCGGATCGAGGTCCTGCAGCGTGTAGTAGAGCTGGCGAGCCCCGATGATGACGACTTTGACCTGCAATGGAATGTGCTGCGGCGTCAGGGTGACGGTTGCGAAACGACCCATCTCGCCCAGTGGCGATTCCATTTTCAGTTTGCGCGATTGCAGGGCGCGCTTCAGCGCATCCCACACGAACGGCTCGCTGAGCATTTTATCCGCTTCGAGGATCAGGAAACCGCCGTTGGCCCGGTGCAGCGCACCCGGCCGCAGCTGCCGATACGTGGTATAGAGCGCGCCCTGGTCGGTGCTGTATTCGATGCGGCCGAACAGGTTCTCGTAGGTCGGATGCGGCTCGAACACCACAGGGGCACCACCACTGGCGGAATGCCCGACCACCAGGCTCGGCGCGTATTGCTCCTCCAGCAGCTTGCGGGCGACTGCATCGGTCTTGCTGTCGTCGACCAGTTGCTCGACCACGGTCTTGAGCAAATACACCTGCATCGCTTGCAGGTACCCGCACACCGCCGCGTTCTCGGCGTATTTCTCCGACAACGGCGACAGCAAAGGCTGCAGGGCCAGGGTGATGGTTTCTTCGTTCAGATGGCGCAGCTGATTGCTCGACTCGCGCTTCCATTGCGGCAGGCTGGCGAGTTCCTCGTTCAGGCGCTCTTCGAGGTTGGAAATATCATCGTGGAAGCGATCGCGCTCGGCTTCCGGCAATTGGGCGAATTCGGCCTCATCCAACGCCTTGCCTTCAAGCATCGGAGTGAATGCGATATTGCTGGCATCGCGATAGAGCGCGACGTCTTTCTCCAGCGCCAGGCGCTCGATCACATCCAGTGCCTTGTCATAGCGCTGATTGAAGGCGCGGTCGATGGCGCTTTTTTTCTGCTGGTAGGACGGGTGCTCGAACACCGCCGGAAAGGTCGCCAGCAGGTTGTCGATCAAGCCGTTGATATCACAGATGAAGGCACCGGCGGTGCCCGATGGCAACTCCAGGGCACGCGGTTCGCGCGGCTCATCGAAATTATTGACGTAGACCCAGTCCGCCGGGGTCTGCAGGCGTTTGCCTTCGGCTTTCAGGTAGCGTTTGACGAAAGAGAAGCGACCGGTGCCAGGCTCGCCCATGACGAATACGTTGTAACCGGGGCGTGGCATGGCCACACCGAACTGCAAGGCTTCGACCGCACGTTCCTGGCCAAGCACACCGCGAAAGGGCTCCAGATCATTGGTGGTAGAGAAGCTGAACTGTTCAGCGGAAAACGGACGGGTCAGCGCTTCAGGCGCTAGACGCAAGCTGGCAGCAACAGGATCAGGCATCGGGCTTCCTTAACAATCAGGCGGGGCAGATAGCGGCATTCTGGCGCCGCCCATGCCTGACTGGCAAGGAGCGCCTAAGGCCAAAGCATAGTCAAGGCCAAAGCCCGGCGTTGAGCGGCGCCAAATCAGCGTTTTCAACGAATATTTGGCAAAAAATCACGGAACCCCTTGATCATGCCTAAACTCCAAACTGCGCGACTGGATTAATAACCAGTCCACACTGGCGAGATAGGCGCCAGAACCCTTGTCCATTGGTTTGCACATAAAAGAGAACAAAGCTATGAAACGGATTCTTCTTGGTACTCTCTTCACCGCGGTATCCATCAACGCCATGGCTCAGGCGCCAGGCGGCCCGGATTGCGGTTGGGGCAACATGCTGTTCGAAGGTCAGCGTGGTACCCCGGCTCACTTCCTGGCATCCACCACCAACGGCACTTCCGGCAACGCAACATTTGGTATGACTTCCGGTACCAACGGTTGCTCGACCAACGCGTCGCTGACCTATGGCGGCAAATCCTGGTTTGCCATGAATGGCATGATGAACGAGCTGTCCGAAGACATGGCTAAAGGTCAGGGCGAAGCGCTGACCACCTACGCCGTAGTACTGGGCGTGGCGCCGGAAGACCGTGCGCACTTCGCCGCCGTCACTCACGAGCACTTCCAGCAGATCTTCAGCAAAGCTGACGTGACCGCGGAAGATGTGCATACCAACACCCTGGCCGTTCTCAAGAGCGATCCTCGCCTGGCCAAGTACGCCACTCAGGCTTAAGCTCCAGCGCACCCCGCTTCTTTCGGGAAGCGGGTTTATTTTTTGGACCTGCCCCCTCCTTGGGTCTTTGTTTTTTTCCTGTTTAAGTTGCTGATTATGCTCAAACGCCTTGCCTGGCTGGCGCTCTGTGTCTGCGCCCCGCTGTCCGCCGCGCCTCACATCGATCCACAACGTTTGCAGCAACTGGCCAACGACCCCTTTTGGATCTCCCTGGGCCATTACGAAACCGCCAAGCTCGGTGGCTGGCGTAGCTATGTCAGCGACAAGAAATTTTTTCTTGCCGCCGATGGCAACGAACACCCGGACCGTGAACTGGAGGCCACCGTGCAAGCCTTGTACGCCCCGGCCACTTCCGGCGAACAGCATGCGCAGTGCGTCTACCCGGCACGAACCCGCTGGCTCAAGGCGCAGCTCAACCTGACCGACCTGCCGGCTTTGGACTGCGCCGAGTTCAATCAATGGTTCAAGGACGTTTCGCCCCACAGCGCGGTGATGATCTTCCCGGCGGCCTACCTGAACAGCCCGTCATCGATGTTCGGCCACACATTGCTGCGCATCGATCAGGCCGACGTGCAAAGCGACAAGACCTCGCTGCTCAGTTACGCGATCAACTTCGGCGCCTACATCGAGGGTTCCGACAACAGCATCCTGTACGCCTGGAAAGGCTTGATGGGGGGCTATCCGGGGCTGTTTGCGCTGGTGCCTTACCAGGAAAAGCTCTCGGAATACCGCAGTCTCGAAAACCGTGACTTGTGGGAGTACCGCCTGAACCTGACCCAGCAGGAAACGGCGCGCATGGTCGAGCACGTCTGGGAACTGAAACAGATTCAGTTCGACTATTTCTTCTTCGACGAAAACTGCTCCTATCGCCTGCTGGAACTGCTGCAAGTCGCGCGTCCGAGTCTGCGCCTGACCGAGCAATTCCCACTGACAGCCATTCCCACCGACACCGTCAAGGCCGTAAAAGAGGCCGGGCTGGTGGAGTCCATCCAGTATCGTCCGTCTCGCGAACGGGAATTGCTGAGCCGAGCCGAGACACTGACCGATGAAGAACAACAGTGGGTACTGAAGGTCAGCGCCGACCAGAATCAATTGCAAACGCCCGAATTCAAGGCGCAACCCCGTGACCGCCAGGCGCTGATCATCGATGCGGCCTACCGCCTGGAACGCTATCGCGCCAACGGCCAGGAGCGAGATCCGCAGCGGGCCCAGCGCAGCTTTGAGTTGCTGCGGGCGATCAACCGCAATCCCGCCCCAGAACTGGACATCCCGCAGCCTGGCCTGCCCGAGGACGGCCATGAGTCGCGCACCTGGCAGGCCGGTCTGGGCACCCGTGGCAACCGCGCCTTTGGCGAGTACGGCTTGCGCATGGCCTATCACGATCTCAATGACAACGCCGAAAGCTTCCCCCTCGGCGCACAGATCGAGATCCTGCAATTGAAACTGCGCCAGTACGAAGGCAATGACTGGCAAGTGCAGCAACTGGACCTGGCGACCATTCGCTCCCTGACCCCGCGCAATGAGTTGCTGCAACCGTTGTCGTGGCAGGTCACTGGTGGCCTGGAGCGAGTGCCGGGCAAGCATGACGATGAAACCCTGGTCAGCCACGTCAATGGCGGCGGCGGCGGAACCTGGCAACTGGGCGACGACATGCTGGGGTTCGCCCTGGGTACCGTGCGCGTGGAGCACAATAATGACTTCGCCGAATTCATATCGCCGGCAGCAGGTTTCAACACCGGCCTGCTGTGGAAAAACCCGCTGGGCAATCTGAGCCTGGAGGCAAAAGGCGATTTCTTCACCAATGGCGAAGTGCGCCGTAGCCTGAGCCTGAACCAGCAGTGGGAATTGTCGCGCAACCTCGGTTTGCGCCTGAGCGCCCAGCGCGAGTTCAGCCACCTGGCCACGCCTGAGAATGAAGTGATGCTAGAGGTGAAGTGGTATCACTACTGACCAAAATGCACCGATCCACCCTGTGGGAGCGAGCCTGCTCGCGAATGCGCACTGTCTGCCGACATCGATGGCGGCTGATCCACCGCCTTCGCGAGCAGGCTCGCTCCCACAGGGGGGTGGGGGTTGTGGTGTTGAATGGATTTTTCACAGGCCTTCCACAAACACCTGACGAACCCGCACCTAGACTCCCCTTATAGGCCGTTAAACGGCCCCGGGAGTCCGAGATGTGGCGTTGCGCAGGTGTGTTGAGTTTGTTGATGTTGATCGCTGGTTGCCAGACAACCCACGAAGATCTGATCGCCAAGGGTTATCCACCGGCATTCGCCGACGGGTTCGATGATGGGTGCAGCAGTGGTCGACAGGCCGCCGGGGCCATCACCGGCGAGTTTCGAAAAAACGTCCCGCGCTACCTGAAGGACAAGAATTACGCCGAAGGCTGGAGCGATGGTTTCCGTCAGTGTCAGGCCATGCGCGAAAACGAGGATCGTGAGAGCTATCGCAACAGTCACCTCAATGAACGGGACAAAGCCTGGGAGCAACAGAAGGATCAGGATGCCGCTCGAGCCTATCGCTCGCCATGAGTCGCTTTCAGACATCCTGTGCAACCAAATGCCTGCGAGCATGGCCCAAACCCTATAACGGGAGAAAACCATGAGCCGGGCATTCGTCAATGAAGATAACGCCGCTGCGCAAGCCGATCAGCCAGTCGAACGGCAGGTCAGCGCGCAGCCCAACTACGTCACACCACAGGGCCTGAAACTGCTGCAGGCCAAGGTTGGCGAACTGCAAGCCCTGCACGCCGCGCAGTCTGCGGAGGGCGATCAGGCCGACAAGCAGCGCCTGGCCGACCTGGAGCGCGACCTGCGTTACTTCAAGCAACGCCTGGGCAGCGCCCAGGTCGTACCAGTCGCCACGTCCACCGAAAAAGTGCAGATCGGCAGCCGAGTGACCTACGCCGATGAACATGACGCCGAGCACCGAGTGCAACTGGTGGGCGAAGATCAGGCCGATGCCGCTCATGGCCTGATCAATTGGGCATCACCGCTGGGTCGGGCGCTGCTCGGGGCGCAACTCGGTGACGAGGTGCTGTGGCAACGCCCGGCCGGCGATCAAACGATCGAGATCATTCGTATCGAACCGGGTTAAACCACACCTTGGGCCAGCATCGCGTCGGCGACTTTGACAAAACCGGCGATGTTCGCGCCCTTGACGTAGTTGACCTGGCCATTCTCCTCACCGTAATGCACGCAAGCGTGATGGATCGACTGCATGATGGCGTGCAGCTTGCTGTCCACCTCACCGCCGGTCCATAGCAAACGCATGGCGTTCTGCGACATCTCCAGACCGCTGACAGCAACACCACCGGCATTGGACGCCTTGCCCGGCGCGAACAGGATGCCTGCTTCGATAAACAGGTCCACGGCTTCGAGGGTGGTCGGCATGTTCGCCCCTTCCGCCACACAGAAGCAGCCATTGCGCAGCAACGCCTGTGCCGCCTCGGCATCCAGTTCGTTTTGCGTGGCGCACGGCAGCGCGATGTCGCAGCTCAGCCCCCATGGGTGCTGGCCAGCCAGGAACTCCAGGCCAAATCGACCCGCCAGTTCGCTGATGCGTCCGCGCTGCACGTTCTTCAGCTCAAGCAGCGCCTGCCACTGCTCTTCGGTCAGCCCGCTCTCGCAGTACAGCGTGCCTTCGGAGTCAGACAGCGAAATAACCTTGCCGCCCAGGTCCATGACCTTGCGCGCCGCGTACTGCGCAACGTTGCCAGAACCCGAGATCGCCACACGTTTGCCTTCGACGGTTTCACCGCGACGCTTGAGCATTTCCTCGGCGAAGTACACGCAACCGAACCCGGTGGCCTCAGGGCGAATCAGGCTGCCGCCATAGCTCGGACCCTTGCCGGTCAACACGCTGGTGAACTGGTTGCTAAGGCGCTTGTACTGACCGAACAGGAAGCCGATCTCGCGGGCACCGACGCCGATATCGCCGGCCGGCACGTCGACATCGGCGCCAATGTGGCGATACAGCTCACTCATGAAGGCCTGGCAGAAGCGCATGACTTCGGCGTCGCTTTTGCCTTTGGGGTCGAAATCGGAACCGCCTTTGCCGCCACCCATGGGCAACGACGTCAACGAGTTCTTGAAGGTCTGCTCGAAGGCCAGGAACTTCAAGACGCCCAGATTCACCGACGGATGGAAACGCAGGCCGCCTTTGTACGGGCCAATGGCGCTGTTCATCTGGATACGGAAACCGCGATTGACCTGCACCTTGCCGTGATCGTTGACCCAGGACACGCGGAACACGATAGCTCGCTCCGGCTCGCACATGCGCTCCAGGATGCCTGAGGTCAGGTAATGCGGATTGGCTTCGAGAAAGGGCCACAGGCTACGCAAGACTTCCTCGACGGCCTGGTGGAATTCAGGCTGGTCCGGGTCGCGTTTTTTAAGCCGGGCAAGGAAGGATTCGACGGATTCGATCATGGAAAAGTCTCGGCAAATTATTGTCGTTGGAAGAAATTGGGCCGGACTTTAACAAACGAAACGCGCACAGGAATAGAGCAGAATGTCGCATTTATGAAATTAAATGGTGCTCAGGATATAAAATAATTGATTTTTGAGCACCTCATGCACCATAAAGGGGACCTCATCCGCAGGGCTTGCACCAGCATGCACCCTGCACATAAAAGCCCTGATGCGCCAGCATCAGGGCTTGGTTGAAGAGGTCAAGCCAATAGGGCCGAACCGCCACGTTTCCCCGGAAGAGGAATACCCAGTGCAGGATATTGAACAGATACGCGATCTGACTCATGCCCGGAACCATCCACCGCCCTTACGCTAAACGTATATCGCGTACCTGGTTCCAGCCCGGTAACAGCAAATTCGGTCTCTCTCGTACGCCCCGACTCTATACCGCCCTGTTCGACGATATAAGTAATATTGCCAGAGCTGTCATACGACGGCTCCCACGTCAAGGTTAGGCCAAGATCAGTGGTTCGAAGATTCGAGGGGTCTGTAGGCGAGGTAAAGTCCGGAAAACTAACCTTGACACAAACAGGCTCCGAGTAGCGAGATGACTCATCGTAAGTTCGAATGCAGTAAACGTGCTCTCGTCCTTCCTGTGGATCTGTATCGGTAAAGGGGGGCGAAATTGGTACCTCGAGGAGCTGGCCATCTCGACGCAGTTCATATCGAGGCACACCAGTTTCTACTTCACCGCCGTACCAATAAAATGAAACCTGACTCGCCGTGTGATTAAAAGGCTTAAAATAGGTCGGAGGCGTTGGCGTGAATCGAGACCCTACGGAAGCTGAAAATCCTGAAAGTTGGTTTTTTGCAGGAAAATTAACTTCCCCAACGTTAAATGGAATACCAACCTTGGGGTATTGAACAAAAACCCGATTTGATTCATTGCCCGTAGGATCGAACGCAGTTACACCAAACTCGTAGCGTTGACCTGGAACCAGACCGGCAATAGCAAACTCAGTATTTATAGTTTCCCCTAATTTATGATCAACTCCCTGATCGACCCGATAGGTAACATGCCCTGAGCTGTCACTGGATTCATCCCAACTGAAGATAAGCCCTAAATTGGTGGTTCTCAGATCAGTAGGCACTGTCGGTGCGGTAAAGTCTTCGAACTCGACATCGACACAAATGGGATCGGAAAAGTTAAATTCCTCATCATACGTACGCATGCAGTATTTATGAACTCGCCCTTGCTCTGGAGTGGTATCTTTATAAGGAGGATGGCGTGGCACTTCCATCAAATCATTATCACGCCTTAGTTCATAGCGTGGCTCACCGCCGTCGACTGCACCGTCCCCCCAGAACAAACTAACCTCAGACGAAGTTTGATTGAAAGCCTCAAGAAATGACGGAGGACTCGGTTTGTGCCTGGCGGTGGTAACAGGCACACTTTCACCTTCAGGGCTGCCCGGACCATGCGTTTTAGGATGCACAGAAAAAACATAAGGCGTCTTGGATGTCAGCCCGGTAAATTCATAAGACCCTCCGCCACTATACTGGCCCACACGAGTACTGCCTTTATATAAGTAAACACCTTCCCAGTACCCATACACCTGCCAGCTTATCCGACATGTCGTAGCAGTAATATTAGAAGCCTGGATCTTAATCAAAGGATCAGGAATCGGACTTGCTTTAGGAAGCAAAGGTAAATTTGAAATTCTCATTATAATCACCGGAGAGAAAGCGAATTAGTGTTAAACCACATATGCGAGTATAAACAGTAATTTCACGCCCACCACTAGCAGAACTACTAGGTTGCAATCTCTAAAAGGCTTTTTTCCGGCTACTTTCAATACCTAACATCGCACCGACTTATAATCAATGCACTGCCGCGTTTTGCGCTCAATCTACTACCGGAGGATGCCAGAAGGGATCTGATTCAAGCGTTAAAAGCCTCCCGTCAGAAATAAAAAATGCCAGTCAGCATGACTGACTGGCATTGGCCCGAAGGCACCGCTTTTTTTTCAAACCACCAACCCGAAATCAGGCCAGTTTTTTGTGCCGTACCCGATGTGGTTGGGCAGCGGCTTCGCCAAGACGCTTTTTGCGGTCGGCTTCGTACTCGGTGTAGTTGCCTTCGAAGAACACCGCTTGCGAGTCATCTTCGTACGCCAGGATGTGAGTCGCGACGCGGTCAAGGAACCACCGATCGTGAGAGATCACAATGGCGGCGCCCGGGAAGTCGAGCAGGGCTTCTTCCAGGGAGCGCAGGGTTTCGACGTCGAGGTCGTTGGACGGTTCGTCGAGCAGCAGGACGTTGCCGCCCTCTTTCAGGGTCAGCGCCAGGTGCAAGCGACCACGCTCACCACCGGAGAGGTCCTTGACGAACTTCTGCTGGTCGCCGCCCTTGAAGTTGAAGCGGCCGACGTAGGTGCGCGACGGAATCTCGTAGTTACCAATGCGGATCTGGTCGGAACCATCGGAGATTTGCTGGAACACGGTCTTGCTGCCGTCCAGGTCTTCGCGGCTCTGGTCCACGCAAGCCAACTGCACGGTTTCGCCGACTTCGATGCTGCCCGAATCCGGTGTTTCCTTGCCCATCAGCATGCGGAACAGGGTCGACTTACCGGCACCGTTACCGCCGATCACACCGACGATGGCGCCTTTAGGCATGGAGAACGACAGGTTGTCGATCAATACGCGATCGCCGTAGCCCTTGGTGACGTTCTTGAACTCGATGACCTTGTCGCCCAGGCGTGGACCCGCCGGGATGTAGATCTCGTTGGTTTCGCTGCGCTTCTGGAATTCCTGCGATTGCATTTCCTCGAAGCGTTGCAGACGTGCCTTGGATTTCGACTGGCGGGCCTTGGCGCCTTTGCGCACCCACTCCAGTTCTTCCTTCATGGCTTTTTCGTGAGCAGACTGCTGCTTGGATTCCTGGGCCAGACGATCGGACTTGGCTTCCAGCCAACCCGAATAGTTACCCTCGTATGGAATACCCGCGCCGCGGTCGAGTTCCAGGATCCAGCCAGCGACGTTGTCCAGGAAGTAACGGTCGTGCGTGATCGCGACCACGGTGCCCGGGAAGTCGTGCAGGAAGTGCTCCAGCCACGCAACGGAATCGGCGTCCAGGTGGTTGGTCGGTTCGTCGAGCAGCAGCATGTCTGGCGCGGACAGCAGCAGGCGGCACAGGGCCACACGACGCTTTTCACCACCGGACAGGTGTTCTACTTTTGCGTCCCAGGCCGGCAGGCGCAGCGCGTCGGCAGCGACTTCCAGCTGGCGCTCCAGGTTATGGCCATCGCTGGCTTGCAGGATGGCTTCGAGCTTGGCCTGTTCGGCCGCCAGCTTGTCGAAGTCGGCATCCGGGTCGGCGTAGGCCGCGTAGACCTCGTCCAGGCGCGCCTGGGCGTCCTTGATCACGCTGACCGCTTCCTCGACCACTTCACGCACGGTCTTGGTCGGGTCCAGTTGCGGTTCTTGCGGCAGATAACCGATGTTCAGGTCCGGCATCGGACGGGCTTCGCCGTCGAACTCGGTGTCGACGCCAGCCATGATTTTCAACAAGGTGGACTTACCCGAACCGTTGAGGCCGAGTACCCCGATCTTGGCGCCCGGGAAGAACGACAAGGAGATGTTTTTCAGGATTTCCCGCTTCGGCGGAACAACTTTACCCAGCCGATGCATGGTGAATACGTATTGAGCCATGGAGAACCTAGGGTCAGTGACTGATGAATGAATAGAGCGCAGGCGATGCCCGGCCAGACCATGCGCGACGTACGCTTGACGAGGTCAATGCGCTGGCGCTGAAAAAAGTCTGATTCTAGGAGCTGGAACGCTCCCGCGTAACCGGCAAAGCTACCTTAATGACAGATGGCAGTCCAGCCGAGCGGGACTGGCACTTCGCCACAACTCAAGGCATGCTAGCCGCCCTTCGGGCGTCCGACTTATAGTGCACGTCGCGCCAGTCCAGCCAAACCGCAGGATTACAGTTTGTCCAGTGTCCCTCCGTCCCTGATCCCCCGTGCACCGACTGTTGCACCCGGCTCGCCCATGCACGGCACACTCAAGGGCGCTATGGCGATGCTCGTGTTGCTGCTGCTCGCCTTGTTGTGCTGGCAACTGCTCGATCAGCTTCGGGAAACCCAGAAGATCCAACGCCAGGCGACCATCGACCACACCGCCGACCAGGCCGCACAAGTCAGCCTGAACATGGCGCTCAACGCCCAGATCGCCCTCAACCTGCTACCGATTGTCGAGCAGCCGCAAAGAGCTGACGAGCTGCAGGACCTGCTGCGCAAACTGCAAAAGTCCTTGCCGGAGCTTTCGAGCCTGGCACTGCTCAGCCCTTCGGGAAGAATCCTCAGTGACACGGCCGGCACCAGCGACGATGCAGACTATCTGGGAGAGCTGGTCCGACGCAGTCGCGCCCAACCCCACTACTACAGCAACGCCATCGACGGCTCGCGGGTGTATCTGCTGCTACATCAAGCCAGCGGCAGCAATCGCGGCTATTGGGCCTTGCGCTTCAAGCCGACGTTTTTCACCTCACTGACCCATCTGAACGAAACGGGCACTGCCCCGCTGTGGCTGGTGGAAAATCGCTTCAATCACCAGATCCTCAGCCGCGACGAGGCATTGCCGCAGGTCAACCCAGGCACCTTGACCCAGGACGATGTGGCCAACAGCGTGCTGACCGTCGCGCTGAGCAGCAGCGACTGGCAACTACGTGGACTGTTCGATCGCCAGCGAGTGCTCGAAGAACTGCTGCCGGCTTTCATTGGCAAATGCCTGCTATGCCTGGCTTTTTCCATGCTGCCGTTCATCGTCCTGCTAAACATGCGCCGTCGGCAGCGCCAGCTGCACGAAGGTCGCCGACGCTACCAGGAAATTTTCGAAGGCTCCGGCGTGGCATTGTGCGTACTCGACATGTCTGGCCTGCGGAGCGTGTTTGACAAGGCCCAGCTGCTGAGCGACGAGCAACTGCAAGCATGGCTGGCGGTTGCGCAACAGCGCCGGCAGCTGTTGCAGGAGCTGCGCATTACCGAAGTCAATCAGGTCGCCCTACAGCTGCTTAACGTCGATACCTGTGAACACGTCTGGAGACTGTTGATCGATGGCAATCCTGTAGAGGGCAGTGCCATCGGCAATCAGGTGCTCGAAGCGGTGCACAGGCAACAGCAACAGCTCGAACTGGAAATCAAACTCCAGGACGCCTCGGGTCGTGACCAGCATCTGTGGCTGGTGTTGCGTCTGCCGCAGAACCCTGACGACTTCAAGGCGGTGATCCTGAGTATCACCGATATCACCAGCCGCAAGCTCATCGAGCTGTCGCAGCAGGAGCGCGAACGTTTCTGGTCTGACGTCGTGCGGACCGTGCCCGATCACCTTTACGTGCAAGACGTGATCAGCCAGCGAATGATCTTCAGCAACCACCATCTGGGCCAAACGCTGGGCTACAACCGCACCGAACTGCAGCAGATGGGCGAGTACTTCTGGGAAATCCTCCTGCATCCCGACGATGCCGATTACTACCACAGGTCGCGCCAGACCCAGCGGCAAGGCGGCTACAGCCAATTGATGCAATGCCAGTTGCGCTTTCGCCACCGTGACGGGCAATGGCGGCGTTTCGACATTCGCGAGCAGGCACTGGCACGGGACAAGCACGACCAGGTCACCCGCATCATCGGCGTGGCCAAGGACGTAACCGAACAGATCGAGGCCAGCGAGTCGCTGCGCGACAGCGAGCAGCGCTACCGCATGCTCGCCGAAAGCATCAGCGACGTGATTTTTTCCACCGACAGCCGCATGGCACTCAACTACGTAAGCCCTTCCGTGCAGGGGGTGCTGGGCTACGAAGTGGAGTGGATTTTCCAGAACGGCTGGCAATCGACCATTGCCAATCCGCAGCAGTTGAGTGGCATCTATAGCCTGATGGATCGCGTCAGCAAAGCGCTGGATAAACCTGAACAGCTGGCCCTTCTGCGCAGCCAGGTGCAAACCCAACTATTCCTGTTCGACTGCCTGCGCGGCGATGGGCGCAAGATTCCTATCGAGCTGCGACTGGTCCTGGTCTGGGACGAACACGGTGCATTCGAAGGCGTGCTGGGCGTCGGTCGCGACATCAGCCAGCAACGCCGGGCCGAGAAAGACCTGCGCATGGCCGCCACGGTATTCGAACACTCGACCTCGGCGATCCTCATCACCGACCCGGCCGGTTATATCGTCCAGGCCAATGAAGCCTTCAGCCGTGTCAGCGGTTATGCCGTGGAACAGGTACTCGACCAGTTGCCCAACATGCTCACCGTCGATGAGCAGCAGGAAGCTCATTTGCGCTACGTGCTCAAGCAACTGAACCAGCACAGCACCTGGGAAGGCGAAGTGTGGCTGCGTCGGCGCAATGGCGAGCATTATCCGGCCTGGGTCGGCATTACCGCGGTTCTGGACGACGAAGGCGACCTGGCCAGCTACGTGTGTTTCTTCAGCGATATCAGCGAACGCAAGGCCAGTGAACAACGGATTCACCGCCTGGCCTATTACGACGCCCTGACCCACCTGCCCAACCGCACACTGTTCCAGGATCGCCTGCACACGGCGTTGCAGGCGGCTGAACGGCAGAAGTCCTGGGTGGTGTTGATGTTCCTCGACCTGGACCGCTTCAAGCCGATCAACGACTCCCTGGGCCATGCCGCCGGTGATCGCATGCTCAAGGAAATGGCCACGCGCCTGCTCGGTTGCGTCGACGACGACGACACGGTCGCGCGCATGGGCGGCGATGAGTTCACCTTGCTCCTGCAACCGCGGGCCAACCGGGAAATCGCCTTGACGCGGGCGATTCACGTGGCGGAGCAGATCCTCGCCAGCCTGGTCAAACCCTTCGTACTCGAAGGCCGTGAGTTCTTCGTCACGGCCAGTATCGGCATCGCCTTGAGTCCGCAGGACGGCAATGAACTGAGCCAGTTGATGAAGAACGCCGACACCGCGATGTACCACGCCAAGGAGCGCGGCAAGAACAACTTCCAGTTCTATCAGGCGGACATGAACGCCAGCGCCCTGGAGCGCCTGGAACTGGAAAGCGACTTGCGACATGCCCTGGAACAAAACGAATTCGTGCTGTACTACCAACCGCAGTTCAGCGGCGATGGCAAACGCCTGACCGGCACCGAAGCCTTGCTGCGCTGGCGTCATCCGCGCCGTGGCCTGGTACCGCCGGGAGATTTCATTCCGGTGCTTGAAGAACTCGGACTGGTGGTGGACGTCGGGGATTGGGTGATCAGCGAGGCTTGCCGCCAGCTCAAGACCTGGCATCAGGCCAAGGTGCGCGTGCCGAAGGTGTCGGTGAACATCTCCGCCCGGCAATTCTCCGACGGCCAGCTTGGCACGCGGATCGCCAACATCCTGAAGGAAACCGGCCTGCCGCCGGCGTGCCTGGAACTGGAACTGACCGAAAGTATCCTGATGCGCGAAGTCAGCGAAGCCATGCAGATTCTCGCCGGGTTGAAAAACCTTGGCCTGAGCATCGCGGTCGACGACTTCGGCACGGGCTACTCATCGCTCAACTACCTCAAGCAGTTCCCGATCGATGTACTGAAGATCGACCGCACCTTTGTCGACGGCCTGCCATCGGGTGAACAGGATGCGCAGATCGCCCGGGCGATCATCGCCATGGCCCACAGCCTTAACCTGGCGGTGATCGCCGAGGGCGTGGAAACCCAGGAGCAACTGGACTTCCTGCGTGAACACGGTTGCGATGAGGTCCAGGGTTACCTGTTTGGCCGGCCGATGCCGGCCCACACCTTTGAAGGGCAGTTCAGCAATGATGCCCTCTTCATGTTCGACTGACATTGTGTGGTGACGCGGGCGGTCCCTTCGCGAGCAGGCTCGCTCCCACAGGGTTTCTTGGGTGTACACAAAATTATTGAACGCTCAAGATCCACTGTGGGAGCGAGCCTGCTCGCGAAGAGGCCGGCCCATTCACCGCTGATCCCGTCATGAAGCCCACTTGTCTGCGACATGATGTCGTTTCATATGCCTTCCAAAAGCCATTGGGTTAGAATGCCCCCCTTTTCCGCCCCCGATCCTTGAGGACCGCCATGTTCAGCCGTGATTTGACTATTGCCAAGTACGACGCCGATCTCTTTGCCGCCATGGAGCAAGAAGCTCAGCGCCAGGAAGAGCACATTGAGCTGATCGCTTCGGAAAACTACACCAGCCCTGCGGTGATGGAAGCTCAAGGCTCGGTATTGACCAACAAGTACGCCGAAGGCTACCCGGGCAAGCGCTACTACGGTGGTTGCGAGTACGTTGACATCGTCGAGCAGCTTGCAATTGATCGAGCCAAAGAACTGTTCGGTGCCGATTACGCCAACGTTCAACCGCACGCCGGTTCGCAAGCCAACAGCGCCGTTTACCTGGCCCTGCTGTCGGCTGGCGACACCATCCTGGGCATGAGCCTGGCCCACGGTGGTCACCTGACCCACGGTGCCAGTGTTTCGTCCTCCGGCAAGCTGTACAACGCCATCCAGTACGGCATCGACGCCAATGGCCTGATCGACTACGACGAAGTCGAGCGCCTGGCCGTTGAGCACAAGCCGAAAATGATCGTGGCCGGTTTCTCTGCCTACTCGCAGATCCTCGACTTCCCACGCTTCCGTGAAATCGCCGACAAGGTGGGTGCCTACCTGTTCGTCGACATGGCCCACGTGGCCGGTCTGGTCGCCGCTGGCGTCTACCCGAACCCGGTGCCATTCGCTGACGTGGTGACCACCACCACCCACAAGACCCTGCGCGGTCCACGTGGCGGCCTGATCCTGGCTCGCGCCAACGCCGACATCGAGAAGAAGCTGAACTCCGCGGTATTCCCGGGTGCCCAGGGTGGCCCACTGGAGCACGTGATCGCCGCTAAAGCGATTTGCTTCAAGGAAGCGCTGCAACCTGAGTTCAAGGCTTACCAGCAACAAGTGGTGAAAAACGCCCAGGCCATGGCCAGCGTGTTCATCGAGCGCGGTTTCGACGTGGTTTCCGGCGGTACTGAAAACCACCTGTTCCTGCTGTCGCTGATCAAGCAGGAAATCTCCGGTAAAGATGCCGACGCCGCCCTGGGCAAAGCGTTCATCACCGTGAACAAGAACTCCGTGCCAAACGACCCTCGCTCCCCGTTCGTCACCTCCGGCCTGCGCTTCGGCACTCCGGCTGTGACCACTCGCGGCTTCAAGGAAGCAGAGTGCAAGGAACTGGCCGGCTGGATCTGCGACATCCTGGCAGACCTGAACAACGAAGCGGTGATCGATGCCGTTCGTGAGAAGGTCAAGGCTATCTGCAAGAAGCTGCCGGTATACGGCGCTTAATTGCACCGCTAAACCGCGGTCAAAAAAACCGGCCAGAGATGGCCGGTTTTTTTTGTCCGTCATAAAGATCAAAAGATCGCAGCCTTCGGCAGCTCCTACAGAGGTAGCGTAATTTCGCGAAATCACAGGTGTACGCAGGTTCCGTAGGAGCTGCCGAAGGCTGCGATCTTTTGATTTTCAATAGGATCGGCACAACTGGTCAGACCGGTCATGCCAATTTTACGATTTCCCCTTGTAATCTTGAAAAAACCCAGCGTAGACTGCGCCTGCACTGGACATACCGGTAAGACCACAATAATTAAGTCCTGAATCTGATGCGCGACGCGCACGGCAGCCAGGACACCGACCAGGATTCCTCCCATGCTCAGATGGTGCTCGCGTTCAATCTTCCTCCAAGTGGTTCTCGGACTGGTGCTCGGCATCGTCTGCGGGCTGACCCTTCCCGAATATTCCGCTCAGCTCAAACCCCTTGGTGACGGTTTTATCAAGCTGATCAAAATGCTCATCGGCCTGATTGTGTTCTGCGTAGTGGTTAGCGGTATCAGCGGTGCCGGCGACCTTAAGAAGGTCGGCCGCATCGGCCTGAAATCAGTGATCTACTTTGAAATCCTCACCACCATTGCGTTGGTGATCGGCCTGGTATTCGCCTTCACTACTGGAATCGGCAGCGGCGCGAACATTCATCTGGATCAGCTTTCTGCCGCAGACATGGGCGATATCGCCCAACGTGGCCAGCACATGCACACCACCACGCAGTTCCTGATGGACCTGATCCCGACCTCTGTAATAGGTGCCTTCGCAGACAACAATATCCTGCAAGTGCTGCTGTTTTCGGTGCTGTTTGGCAGTGCGTTGAATCTGGTGGGCGAAGCCGCCTCCGGTATCTCGCGACTGATCAATGAACTCAGCCACGTGATCTTCCGCATCATGGGCATGATCGTGCGACTGGCGCCGATCGGTGTGTTCGGCGCAATCGCCTTCACCACCAGCAAATATGGCCTGGATTCACTGCAGCACCTGGGTAGCCTGGTCGGTTTGTTCTACCTGACCTGCGTGGCCTTCGTCGCGTTGATTCTAGGCCTGGTGATGCGCCTGTCCGGCCTGCGGATGTGGCCGCTGCTCAAGTACCTGCGCGAAGAACTGTTGATCGTCATGGGGACCGCTTCGTCCGATGCCGTGCTACCACAAATCATGCGCAAGCTGGAGCATCTGGGCATCGGCAGCTCGACGGTTGGGCTGGTGATTCCAACAGGGTATTCATTCAATCTCGACGGTTTTTCGATCTACCTGACCCTGGCCATTGTGTTCATCGCCAATGCCACCGGCACGCCGCTGGCGATGACCGACCTGCTAACGATTCTGCTGGTCTCACTGATCACCTCCAAGGGTGCGCACGGGATTCCGGGTTCGGCGCTGGTCATTTTGGCAGCCACCCTGACGGCGATTCCGGCGATTCCGGTGGTGGGCCTGGTATTGGTGCTGGCAGTGGACTGGTTCATGGGCATCGGACGGGCGCTGACCAACCTGATCGGCAATTGCGTGGCGACCGTGGCCATTGCTCGCTGGGAAAAGGACATCGATGTGCAGCGGGCGAACAAGGTGCTTTCCGGCCAGGTGGGTTATACCTTCCAGCCGAGAAAACCGGTGACCCCGGCCCATCAGCAGGAATTTTGAACAAACGCCGTGCCTGCTTTCGGGCGGGTACGGCCAACAACGCTATAGATGCTCATGGAGCAAACAGTGATTACCTCATCGACCGTTGTAAATTCAGTCGTAGAAAAGCTTCGGGCCGCACTGGCCCGCGGTCAGTGGCGCTCCGGCGAAATGCTCCCGGGGCAGCGTGAACTGGCCGAACAACTGGGCATCAGCCGCCCGAGCCTGCGCGAAGCCGTCATCGTCCTGGAAACCCTCGGCCTGGTGCGCTCCATGCCGGGCAAAGGCGTGGTGGTGCTGGACGCGAATCTCAGCGACAGCCAAAGCCACGACAGCGCAGTGGCCGGGGCGAGCCTGGAAGACGTTTTGCAACTTCGCTACACCCTTGAGCCATTTATCGTCGGCCTGGTGGCGCAATCCATCAGCAGCAAGGAAGTCGGGCAACTGCGCCTGACCCTGATGGACATGCGTGAAGCCCTGGAAGCCAATGACAGCGAGGCCGGCGTGAATGCCTACATCGCGTTCCATGAAGAGCTGTTCACGCTGACGTCGAATCCGATTTTCCAGAGCGTGGTCCAGCAGACCAGCAATGCCCTTAAGCAGAGCGCCGACGTGTTGCGCAACTCCCCGGAGCACCTGGCTGAACGCCTTGAAGAAAACGAAGCGGTGGTGCGCGCGATCCGCAGCAAGAACAGTGCCCAGGCCAGCGCCGAGATGCGCCGGCACATTTTGCGCGAAGGCCAGCGCATGGGCATCGAACTGAATATTCCGGACGACAACCTCGGCAGTTGAATCCGTTTCAAATTGGAGACAGGCCATGAACAGCTTCGCCTCGCCACAGACTCTTGTTGCCCTGCCCTTTGCCCCGGCGGTAGAGGATCTGTACTCACGGGTGCTCGATGCCATTCTCGAACAGCGCCTCGACACCACCAGTCGCTTTACCGAAGAAAGCCTGGCGCAGGTGTTTGGTGTTCGACGCAGCGACATTCGTGGCGTGCTGACGCGACTCTCCCACCAGCAAGTCATTGTCCTGCGAGCCAACCACCGTCCTCGCGTCGCGCAGCTGAATGTCGAGCAAACCCGGCAGGCCTTGCACGCCCGGCGACTGACCGAACTCATGCTGGTGAGGCTGGCCTGCCAGCGCCCCTGCCCGCTTGTCCTGGAGCGCCTGCGGACACTGGTCGATAGCGAGCGCCAATGCACCGAGCGAGGCCCAGCGATTCGTTTGTCAGGGGAGTTTCATCTGCAATTGGCAGAGATGGCGGGTAACGCACCTCTAGCGCATTTTCTCAGCAGCCTGGTGCCACTGGTCTCGTTGGCGATTGCTCAATTTGATGTTGCGTTGGAGGACTATTGCGCGTGGCATCTGCATGAGCAAATAGTGGATGCGTTAACGCGCAGGGACGCCGCGAAGGCAGTTATGTTACTGGACCGACACCTGGATCATCTGGAAGCGGTATTGCTGAACGCTCAACCGCTCTGCAGCCAGAAGCGTGTTGCCGGTTAACTCGCCGCTACTCGCGCGAAACCTTGGCGAATCTTTTCCTGCGGCAAATCATCGGCAATGAACACGATCACGCTTTCCCGGGTTTCATCGGCCGCCCACTCCGTGTCCCAGTCGAAACCGTAAAGCTTCAACACGCCCTGAAACACCATGCGCCGCGGTTCGCCGAGGATGTTCAACACGCCTTTGTAGCGCAGCAGTTGCTTGCCGTGGTCCTCCAGCAGTTCGTTCATGAACTCGCTGAGTTTGTCGATATCCAGCGGTTTTTCGGTGCGCAACACCAGGCTGGAAATACGGTCGATGGACGGGGCCTGGCTCACTGGGCGCAAACTCACGCCGCCGCCCAGATCGGCGTTGAGATTGAACCCACGCACATCAAGCAGTTCGGCCAGATCGATCTTGCCGTGGTCGACCACACGGATCGGCGCACGCCGGTTGATACGGGTCAGGCGTTCACTTAACGCCGTGAATGCAGGCTCGTCCACCAGATCACGCTTGCTCACCAACAGCCGATCGGCGAAACCGATCTGCGCCTGGGCGATGGTCTGGGTCAGGTGCTGTTCGGCGTGTGCCGCGTCCACCAACGTGATGATGCCGTCGAGGATGTAGCGCTCGCGCAGCTCCTCGTCGATGAAGAACGTTTGTGCCACCGGAGCCGGGTCGGCGAGGCCCGTGCATTCGATCACCAGGCGATCAAAGGCGATCTCGCCGCTGTCGAGGCGTTCGAGCAGCAGGTACAAGGCCTTGGTCAGGTCGGTGTGAATGGTGCAACAGACGCAGCCGTTGGCCAGCGTCATGACCTGTACCGGTTCGTCGCCCAACAGCTGGGTGTCGATACCGGCGTCACTGAATTCGTTTTCGATCACGGCGATTTTCAGGCCGTGCTCGGCTTTGAGCAGGTAGCGCAACAGTGTGGTTTTACCTGCGCCGAGGAAGCCGCTGAGGATCGTGACCGGGATTGGAGAGGACACGCTAAATCTCCTGTCGTAATGAAATGAAAGAAAAACACAAAACAGATGTGGGAGCGGGCTTGCTCGCGAAGAGGTCGTGTCAGCCGACATGAATGCTGAATGACACACCGCTTTCGCGAGCAAGCCCGCTCCCACAGGGTATTGCGTCAACCTGGCTGTTTAATCAACAGCACTTCGGCCCACCCTTGCCACCGTAGCGAGCCTCTTGGCGCTCGCGAAAGAACGCCTCGTAGCTCATCACCGGTTTGTCCGGGTGCTTGCTTTGCATGTGCTCGACGTAATTGTCGTAGTCGGGCATGCCGACCATCAGGCGCGCAGCCTGACCGAGGTATTTACCGAGGCGACTCAGGTCATTGAACATGCTGCAGTCCTCTGGTTACGCATCCGGCAGCGCCTGGAACGGCGATTCTTTATCCGTGCGCTCTTTTTTACCCCAGGCGGCAATACCAACCTTTAGCGCATAGAACAGGATGCTGAACACCACGAACAGGAACAGCGCGGTCAGCGTGGCGTTGGTGTAGGCGTTGAAGATCACGTGCTGCATCTGAGTGATGTCCTTGGCCGGGGCGAGGATCTGGCCATTGGCCAGCGCATCGCTGTATTTTTTCGCCAGCGACAGGAAGCCGATGGCCGGGTTGGCGTCGAACAGCTTGATGAAGCCAGCGGTGGTGGTGCAGATGAGCAACCACACGGCAGGCAGCATGGTGACCCAGACGTAGCGCTGGCGCTTCATCTTGATCAGCACCACGGTGCCGAGCATCAGCGCGATACCAGCCAGCATCTGGTTGGAAATACCGAACAATGGCCACAAGGTGTTGATGCCGCCCAGCGGATCGATCACGCCCTGGTACAGCAACCAGCCCCACATGGCCACGCAACCGGCGGTGGCGAGGAAGTTGGCTGCCCAGGACTCGGTACGTTTCAGCGCCGGCACAAAGGAACCGAGCAAGTCCTGAAGCATGAAACGCCCGGCACGGGTACCGGCGTCCACCGCGGTCAGGATGAACAGCGCTTCGAACAGGATCGCAAAGTGGTACCAGAACGCCATGGTGTTTTCACCCGGCAGCACACTGTGCAGGATCTGCGCGATACCCACGGCCAGGGTCGGCGCACCGCCGGCACGGGCCAGGATGGTGGTTTCACCGATGTCCTTGGCCACCGCTTGCAGGGCTTCGGGAGTAATCGCAAAACCCCAGTTGCTGACCGTGGTCGCCACGGCCACCACATCACCGCCGACCACGGCCGCCGGGCTGTTCATGGCAAAGTACACGCCTGGCTCGATCACCGAGGCCGCGACCATGGCCATGATCGCCACGAAGGACTCCATCAGCATGCCGCCGTACCCGATGTAACGGGCGTTGACCTCGTTATCCAATAGCTTCGGCGTGGTGCCCGAGGAAATCAGTGCATGGAAACCCGAGACCGCGCCACAGGCAATCGTGATGAACAGGAACGGGAACAGACCGCCCTTCCAGACCGGCCCCGTGCCATCGATGAACTGGGTCAGCGCCGGCATTTTCAGCTCAGGCATGGTGATCAGGATGCCGATCGCCAAGGCGACGATGGTACCGATCTTGAGGAAGGTCGACAGGTAGTCACGCGGAGCCAGGATCAGCCAGACCGGCAAAGAGGCTGCCACGAAACCGTAACCAATCAGCATCCAGGTAATCTGCACACCGGTGAAGGTAAAGGCCTTGGCCCACACCGGGTCTGCGGCGATCTGCCCACCGAGCCAGATCGACCCCAGCAGCAACAGCACGCCGATCACCGAAATTTCGCCGATGCGACCCGGGCGGATGTAGCGCATGTAGATGCCCATGAACATCGCGATCGGGATGGTCGCCATCACCGTGAAGATCCCCCACGGGCTCTCGGCCAGGGCCTTGACCACGATCAGTGCCAGCACCGCGAGGATGATGATCATGATCAGGAAGCAGCCGAACAGCGCGATGGTGCCGGGGATGCGGCCCATTTCTTCGCGGACCATGTCGCCCAGGGAGCGACCGTTGCGGCGGGTGGACATGAACAGGACCATGAAGTCCTGCACGGCACCGGCCAGCACCACGCCGGCAATCAGCCACAGCGTGCCGGGCAGGTAGCCCATCTGCGCCGCCAGTACCGGACCGACCAGCGGCCCCGCGCCAGCGATGGCCGCAAAGTGGTGACCGAAGAGAATATGCTTGTTGGTCGGGACATAATCCAGACCGTCATTGTTGAGCACGGCCGGGGTAGCCCGTCGCGCATCGAGTTGCATGACATTGTTAGCGATAAACAGACTGTAGTAACGATACGCAACCAGATAGATGGCCACGGAAGCGACCACAATCCACAAAGCGTTGATCGCCTCACCTCGGCGCAGTGCCACCACGCCCAGGGCGCACGCCCCAACGATTGCCAGCAGCAGCCAGGGTAAGTGGCGTAGCGGGCTATTATTATTTTTCATTTT
This sequence comes from Pseudomonas sp. EB271-G4-1, assembly GCF_058791355.1. NCBI lineage: Bacteria > Pseudomonadati > Pseudomonadota > Gammaproteobacteria > Pseudomonadales > Pseudomonadaceae > Pseudomonas > Pseudomonas sp. EB271-G4-1. Next base: position 37,656 of record NZ_JBYTEO010000024.1, on the reverse strand, counting down.
ATTATTCCAGCCAGAGTGGACAAGAAAGACAGCCACCTCGAGTTTAGCTCGCCTGACAGCAAAGGCCATACCCTGACATTGGTCTAGACACCTGCCGGCGCTGGCAGCCTTTTGCAAGGCCAGTCTATAGTCAGCGTACATTTCCGAGGATCGCGCCATGAGCGAGCACCCTTCCGAACGTCGCCGCTTCAAACGTATTGCGTTCGATGCCAGAACCGATCTGAGCCAAGGAACGTTCACCTGGCCGGTGAAGCTGATCGATCTGTCGCTCAAGGGCTTGCTGATCGAGCGACCGGAGCCGTGGCTTGGCAACGCGCAGCAGGATTTTTCTGTCGACATCCAATTGAGCGAAGACAACCACATTGCGATGGATGTGCAATTGACCCATGAAGACCATGGTCAATTGGGTTTCGTGTGCAGGCATATCAGCCTGGAGTCCATTGAACGCCTGCGGCGATTGATTGAATTCAATCTGGGCGATCCGCACGAGCTTGAACGCGAACTGGGCGCGCTCATCGAAATCTGAATGCCCCCTGTAGGAGCGAGCATGCTCGCGATGGACTCAAGAACGCTGCGGGGTGCCAGGTTCCCAGCGTTACCATTAACGACCATCGCGACGGTGCGACGATTCGACATGCTCGCTCCTACAGGGGATTGGTGTTATTCGAAGAGGGCGTCGAGGGCCTGCTCCAGACGGGTGACCGCGATGATCTGCAAACCCGCAGGCGGCTCTTTCGGCGCATTGCCCTTGGGCACGATGGCACGTTTGAAGCCATGCTTTGCCGCTTCCTTCAGGCGCTCCTGACCGCTTGGCACCGGCCGCACTTCGCCGGAAAGGCCGACCTCACCGAACACCAGCAGATCATGGGGCAGCGGCCGGTTGCGCAAACTGGACATGACGGCTGCCATCAATGCCAGGTCAGATGCCGTTTCCAGTACCTTCACCCCTCCGACCACGTTGAGAAATACATCCTGATCGTGGGTGGGTATGCCGCCGTGCCGATGCAAGACGGCCAACAACATTGCCAGTCGGTTCTGGTCCAGGCCCAGCGTTACCCGGCGTGGATTGGCCAGGTGACTGTCATCTACCAGTGCCTGGACTTCCACCAGCATCGGCCGTGTGCCTTCCCATGTCGCCATGACCACACTGCCCGGGACTTCTTCCTGCGCGCGGGTCAGAAAAATAGCCGAAGGATTGGAGACTTCTTTCAGGCCCTTGTCGGTCATGCCGAACACGCCCAGTTCGTTAACCGCGCCGAAACGGTTTTTAACCGCCCGCAACAAGCGCAGGCGCCCGTCTGATTCGCCTTCAAAATACAACACGGTGTCGACCATGTGCTCCAGTACCCGGGGCCCCGCCAGCGCGCCCTCCTTGGTCACATGCCCCACCAGGAAAATCGCGGTGCCACTCTGCTTGGCGTACCGCACCAACAGCGCCGCACTTTCACGAACCTGGGACACACCGCCCGGTGCAGATTGCAGTTGCTCGGTGAAAATCGTCTGGATCGAGTCGATCACCATGACCCGGGGCTTCTCCACCCGAGCGGTGGCAATGATGGTTTCTATGCAGGTTTCGGTCATGACCCGCAGCTGATCCTGTGGCAGCCCCAGGCGTCGGGCACGCATGGCCACCTGTTGCTGCGACTCTTCACCCGTGACATACAGTGCCGGCATGCTCTTGGCGAGATTGCACAAGGTTTGCAACAGAATGGTGGATTTGCCAATTCCGGGATCGCCGCCGATCAGCACCACCGAGCCATCCACCAGGCCACCACCGAGCACCCGGTCAAGCTCACCGGAAGCCGTGGAAAAACGCGGGACCTCCTCGACACTGACTTCAGCCAAGGTCTTGATTTGCGCCTGCTGACCGGTCCAGCCAGTGCGACCGCTGGGTGCCGCTGCCCCGCCGCTCTCCACCATGGTTTCGGTGAGTGTGTTCCAGGCGCCGCACTCACCACATTGTCCGGCCCACTTGGGAAAGGTTGAACCGCACTCAGTGCAGCCGTACATGCGCTTGGCCTTGGCCATCTGAACTCCCGGCAAAAACCGCGATGATAGCTCAGGTCAGCCGCCTCGGTGCGTTACGATTGATGCCGTCCGGTCTTGAGTGAACAGTTTCAACTCAATGCTTCCAAACTTGCTCGACACGACTTAAACACACATCCATAACTACACACACAATCCAGGAACCAAACATAAGTTACTTATACACAAACATCAGAAACACCTACCATTCCATTATTAATCGCAGAAAAACCTGTACAAACACTAACCATTAACGATTTAAACGTACAACAACAGCTCATTGAAAACCACCACACAAGTATTGTCATCTGCTTTTGCTGCCGAGTGACTTTATCAAATAAAAAAACCCGTCTAAAAATGACAACCCGATGACAGGCGTCGCAATATTCAAAGGTAAATCACACAGTGCAAATCATTGCGACTTTCTCTCCCGTCACTCGCCAGATCGCCAACTCCGAGAGGCGACCGAGAAGCATTGATTGCGCATGGAGAGGCGGCATTGGGTAAACTTTTTGCCAAAGGTCCGGTCCTTTGCAGGCGAACCTCGCACGCAGTCGTTTCGAGCAGGATGCGATTTGCTGATTTACACTGCGTTCACCAACCTCATCTGTAACAAGGAAATGACCTATGGGCGTGTTAAACGAGTTCAAGGCCTTCGCGGTCAAAGGCAATGTGATCGACATGGCCGTCGGTATCATCATCGGCGCTGCTTTCGGCAAGATCGTGACGTCGTTTGTCGGCGATGTGATCATGCCTCCCATTGGCTTGCTGATCGGCGGCGTGGACTTCAGTGACCTGGCCATTACGCTCAAGGCTGCCCAAGGCGATGTTCCTGCGGTGGTCCTGGCGTACGGTAAATTCATCCAGACCCTGATCGACTTCGTCATCGTCGCCTTTGCGATCTTCATGGGCATCAAGGCCATCAACCGCCTCAAGCGCGAAGAAGCCGTCGCACCCACCCTGCCGCCGGTTCCGACCAAGGAAGAAGAGTTGCTCGGTGAGATTCGCGATTTGCTCCGGGCCCAGAACAATCGACCCTGAATCAAACGGCGCTTGCAAGGCGCCGTTTTTTTTTACCAGAAATTTTCCACTGCCACCTGACCTGGCCGCCGGCTGAGGCTCAAGTGCATGTCGCGCTGCTTGAGCAATTTGCGCGTGTCATCGATCATTTGCGGGTTTCCGCACAACATCACTCGGGAATGTTCTGGTGTCAGCGCCACGCCAGCCGCCCGCTCCAGTTCGCCGTTTTCAATCAAGGTGGTGATCCGTCCGTTGAGGGCGCCCGGATGCCGCTCGCGGGTCACAGTGTTGATCAGCTGCAATTTGTGGGCGAATTCCTTCAAATAATCACGCTGCGCCAAGCCAGCGATCAGCGCCTGATAAGCCAGCTCCCTGGTCTCCCGGACGCTGTACACCAGGATGATTCGCTCGAATTTTTCCCAGACCTCGAAGTCCTGCAGGATCGATAGAAACGGCGCCAGGCCTGTACCGGTGGATAACAACCACAAGTCACGCCCATCAGCGAAGCGGTCGAGGGTCAGGTACCCGAACGCCTGTCGATCGACCAACAACGTGTCGCCAATGCCCAGCCGGCTGAGCTCGCTGGTGAATTCACCGCCGGGTACGACAATTGAAAAGAACTCGAGAAACTCGTCGTAGGGTGAAGACACCATCGAATAGGCACGCCACACCGTACTGCCATCAGCCTTGATCACACCCAGCCGGGCGAATTGCCCTGCGCGAAAGCGAAAACCTGCATCCCGCGTGGCGCGCAGGGTGAACAGGTTCGGCGTCAATGGCTGGACGTCGAGCAAGGTCTGGCGGGTAAATTTCTCTTCACTGGCGGTCATGGGGTGCTCCTTCAACACATAGCCGCAGTGTCTCGCAAAGCGGCACCCAGAAACACCGGCGATTTGTAGTGTCTTTAAAGCAGCAATATCGAATACATAGATATACAAGCCGCCTCACCCCCTCCCTAACTAACCAGTTAATAACCGCTAGCCAGGACGCCAACATATTAACATCGACATTTAACAACCATCTTTCACACAAACTTCTCTTTAGAACCCACACCCTTTGTCACAACTTCATCTAGGACAAAAAAGTTCTCACGGCGCCGTAAGAAAAATCCTACACTCCGATCCTATTGGGCATGGATCCAAGCACTCGAGCGAATACACATTGGAGTTGAAAAATGGAAAGGTGGAAGGAATCACAGCTAAAACAGATAGCCAGCGCAACTGAGATCGACATCGCTTACCAAGGGTCACTCAGCTTCGCGAAAAATATCGGATATAAATATTTCGAATTTTCAGCAACTTATATAACCAAACCGGACAAGACAAAGACACTCAAATTCAATAATTACCCCGCCAGCTGGAATAACGAATATGAAGAGAAACAACTCAGAGATATCGACCCGGTAGTGGCTTATTGCAATCAATCTATGCTGCCCATCCTTTGGAGTGAAGAGCTTTTTTCCAAGATCCCATCGATGTGGGAAGCGCTTGGGTTGCAAGGACTCCAGCATGGCTGGTCGCAATCGGTGCATGACGATGAAAGCGGTTTGTGCAGCATCCTGAGCCTGGCCAGGAGCCATTGCCCAATCAGTGCATTTGAGCTGTACGAGACACTCGGCTTTTCCGTCTTCATGGGCCGGCATCTGCATGCATTGGTTGTAAAAACGCTTCCCAAGGTCTGCCCAAAATTGACTGTCGCACATTTGTCGCTGCGGGAAATTGACGTGTTGAAACTGGCCGCCGATGGAATGACAGCCCAACAGAGCGCCAAGATCCTCAATCTCAGTGCACGTACCATCAATTTCCATGTGCAGAGTGCGATTGACAAGCTTGGTGTGAACAACAAGATTTCGGCAGTCATTGCCGCGGTCAAGGCCGGTTATCTCGGCAGCGGTTCGATGCGCTGATCACAAAACCTGCGAGTAATCCAAAAGAAAAAAACGTAACATTTACACCCCCCTTGAGTGATGACATGTAAAAAGTCATGCCGCCGTTCACTCGCAAGGTCCCACCCGCAACAACGCCTCAGGGCCGCGGAACATCTTTGTCCATCTATCAGAGTCTCCTGCCCGATGCCCTTGCTCGAAACCCCGTTCGCCCAACTCGAACTGATCCGCCAGCCCGAACAGCAAAACGAACCACTGCAAGCCTTTGATGCTGCAGATGAGTACCTGCTCAATCACCTGGCTGAACAACTGCCCGCGGCGAATACGCGGGTGCTCGTGCTGAACGACAGTTTTGGTGCATTGGCCGTCAGCCTGGCAGGCAAGGTCAATGTGACCAGCAGCGGTGATTCGTTCCTGGCCTTGCAGGGCCTGGAAAAGAACCTGGCCCGTAATGGCCTGGCATTTGACGCTGTGCCTCACGTACCGGCCAGCGAACCGTTCACCGGGCCATTCGACAGGGTCCTGCTCCGGGTGCCGAAGACCCTGGCCTTACTGGAAGAACAACTGATCCGCCTGCAAGGCCAATTGGCGCCGGGCGCCCAGGTGATTGCCGGGGCAATGATCAAGCATCTGCCGCGCGCAGCCGGCGATCTGCTCGAACGCTATATCGGCCCGGTGCAAGCCTCGCTGGCGGTAAAGAAAGCCCGTCTGTTGATCGCCACGGCCCAAGCCAAAGCCGCGGTTGTATCCCCCTACCCGACCCGCTATCGACTCGATGAGCCTGCGATCGAACTGATCAATCATGCCAACGTGTTCTGTCGTGAAGGCCTGGACATCGGCACGCGAGCCTTCTTGCCGCATTTGCCGAAGAACCTCGGCAGCGCAAGGGTCGCCGATCTCGGTTGCGGTAACGGCGTGCTAGCCATCGCCAGCGCCCTGCAAAACCCGCAAGCGCACTACACGCTGGTAGACGAATCCTTCATGGCCGTGCAATCGGCCGCCGAGAACTGGCGCGCCACGCTGGGTGAGCGGGAAGTGATCGTGCGGGCCGGCGATGGCCTGGCGGGGCAGGAACCCCAGTCGCTGGATGTGGTGCTGTGCAATCCACCGTTTCACCAACAACAGGTCGTCGGCGATTTCCTGGCCTGGCGGATGTTCCAGCAGGCCCGGGAGGCGCTGGTGGTGGGCGGAGCGCTGTACATCGTCGGCAACCGTCATTTGGGCTATCACAGCAAATTGGCGCGGTTGTTCCGCGGGGTCGAGCAAGTGGCAGCCACCCCGAAATTCGTGATCCTCAAGGCGCGCAAATAACGCGCAAGAAAAACCCTCCCGCTCGGGAGGGTTTTAATTGCGCACCTGAGGCTGCGCGATGGGATGTCGATTGTTTCAGGGAGTGCTGAGGCCTGCGGCGCTCATGAACATCCGCATCAGGCTGGCCACGATGAACAGCGCACCGACGCTGCCAGCCCAGATCATGGCCAACCAGCCGAGCCGCTGCCACAGCGGTTTTTTTTCGGCTTGCTCAATGTCGCGCAGGGGATGTTTACCGGTCATTTGCTTCGATCTCCTTGCGATCGATGGCGCCGTGGCCGACGCCAACACGGGTGCGTGACTAGTGGTAACCGTCTTCATGGGTAACCTTGCCGCGGAACACGTAATAGCTCCAGAAGGTGTAGCCCAGGATGAACGGGATGATGAACAACGTGCCCACCAGCATGAAGCCTTGGCTTTGCGGTGGTGCTGCAGCGTCCCAGATAGAGATCGACGGCGGCACGATGTTCGGCCACAGGCTGATCCCCAGGCCGCTGTAGCCGAGGAAGATCAGCACCAGTGTCAGCAGGAATGGCGTGTAGTGCGCGTTGCGGGCCACGGCACGGATCAGGCCATAGAGCGTCACCAACACCAGGATCGGCACGGGCAGGAACCAGAACAGGTTGGGCAAGGTAAACCAGCGGGCGGCGATTTCGGCGTGAGCCAGAGGGGTCCAGATGCTGACGATACCGATCACCGCCAACAACACGAACGCCAAGGGTCGCGCCAAGTCGTGCATCTGTTCCTGCAACTTGCCCTCGGTCTTCATGATCAGCCAGGTACAACCCAGTAGCGCATACGCGACCACCAGTGCAGCGCCGCAGAACAGGGTGAAGGGTGTCAGCCAATCCAGCGAGCCGCCGGCAAACTGCCGGTCTACCACCGGCAAGCCATCGATGAATGCCCCCAATGCCACACCCTGGAAGAACGTTGCGGCAATCGAGCCACCGATGAACGCCTTGTCCCACAGGTGACGCTTGTCATCCTTGGCCTTGAAGCGAAACTCGAACGCCACGCCGCGGAAAATCAGCCCGATCAGCATGAAAATCAGCGGTAGATACAACGCTGAGAGCACCACCGAATAGGCCAGCGGGAAAGCCCCGAACAATGCCGCACCACCCAGTACCAGCCAGGTTTCGTTGCCGTCCCAGACCGGGGCCACGGTGTTCATCATGACGTCGCGGTCGGTCTTGCCGGGAATGAACGGAAAGAGAATGCCGATGCCCAGGTCAAATCCATCCATGACCACGTACATCATGATGCCGAAGATGATGATCACGGCCCAGATCAGCGGAAGATCAATACCCATGATTCAAATCTCCTTGGTCACGATGGGGTCGGCATCGGCTTGCTCGTCGTCGGCTGCGGACAAAGGACGAGCGGGTGTGCGTTTCTTGCCGGGGCCACCCTCAGTGGTTTCCTTGCCTTCGTCGATCTTCGGCCCCTTGCGCACCAGGCGCATCATGTAGCCGAGGCCAGCACCGAACAGGGCGAAATACACCACGACGAACAGGATCAGGGTGATGCTCATCTGCATCACGCTATGGTTTGAAGACGCGTCCGCCGTGCGCATCAATCCGTAGACTACCCAAGGCTGACGGCCGATTTCAGTGGTGAACCAGCCCGCGAGAATCGCAATCAGGCCGGACGGCCCCATCCACAACGCCAGGTAAAGGAACGGCCGCGAGGTGTAGAGCGTGTCGCGTTTACGCAGCCACAGGCTCCACAGACCGGTGAAGATCATCAGGAACCCCAGGCCGACCATGATCCGGAACGACCAGAACACAATGGTCGAATTCGGTCGGTCCTCGGGTGGAAACTCCTTGAGCGCCGGCACCTGCTTGTCCAGCGAGTGAGTCAGGATCAGGCTGCCCAGGTACGGAATCTCGACGGCGAACTTGGTTTTCTCCTCCTTCATGTCCGGCCAGCCGAACAGGATCAGCGGAGTCGCCTCGTTTCCGTGGTTCTCCCAGTGCCCCTCGATCGCAGCGATTTTTGCCGGCTGATGTTTCAGCGTGTTGAGACCATGGAAGTCCCCTATAACGGCCTGGATCGGCGCGACGATCAGTGCCATCCACATCGCCATGGACAACATCTTGCGGATTGCCGGGTTGTCCTTGCCGCGCAAGAGGTGCCAGGCCGCCGAGGAGCCGACGAAGAATGCTGTCGCAACGAAGGCCGCCGTGGCCATGTGCATCAGGCGATAAGGGAAAGACGGGTTGAAGATCACCGCCAGCCAGTCGGTCGGAATGACCTGGCCATTGACGATTTCAAAGCCCTGCGGGGTCTGCATCCAGCTGTTTGAGGCGAGAATCCAGAAGGTCGAGATCAGCGTGCCGATGGCAACCATGACCGTGGCGAAGAAGTGCAAGCCGCGCCCGACCTTGTTCCAGCCGAACAGCATGACGCCGAGGAATCCGGCTTCGAGGAAGAAAGCCGTAAGCACTTCATAGGTCAGCAGCGGCCCGGTCACCGAGCCGGCGAAGTCCGAGAAACGGCTCCAGTTGGTGCCGAACTGATAGGCCATGACCAGTCCCGAGACCACACCCATGCCGAAGTTGACGGCAAAGATCTTCGACCAGAAATGGTAGAGGTCGCGGTAGGTGTCGTTATGGGTTTTCAGCCACAAGCCTTCGAGTACCGCCAGGTAACTCGCCAGGCCGATGGTGATGGCTGGGAACAGGATGTGGAACGAGATAGTGAACGCGAACTGAATTCGGGCGAGATCAAGTGCCTCTAAACCGAACATAAGTTTTCCTCTGTCAGGTAGTACGGCTGCGGGCTCGAAGCCTGCACCCACGGCCCCCACGGATATGGAGTGTGGCGAATCTCTATTTGTTCTTTTTTTGTACGCATCACAACGCAGGGAGTCTGGCCAACCGGCCGCCGGATCAATTCCTTTTGTGGGTTTTGATCTGGATCAAGCAACGATGAAAGAGTAGTCCCATTTGCGAGGTTGACCCGCGTGGTCTTTTGCCGCGTGACAAGTTGCCTCACGGCTTCAGAAACAGATTGAAATGAATGCCCAAGGAGCAGTTGGCAAACGGCTGGCGAAATCGATGCTTGGCTAACGAATTTTTTTCCCATGGCAACTTCCTGTTACAGGTTGGTGATAACCTCGCCCTTTCCCTTCCAAGACTTGCCTTCAAATGCCGAGCCAAGAGCCCTTGCTGTTACGTCGCCATCGCCCTTTCATCGCCTTCTGGCTGGCCCGGGTCTTTACCGCCAGCGGCTTTCAGATGCTCACCGTGGCCATTGGCTGGAACCTCTATCAACTGACCGGCAACGTACTTGACCTTGGCCTGGTCGGGCTCGTGGAGTTCGCACCGCGGGTACTGTTCATGCTGCACACCGGGCATGTCGCCGATCGCTACGATCGACGCAAGGTCGCGGCCATCTGCCAATCGTTGCAAGCGCTGATCGCCTTGTCGCTGGCGATCGGCAGCGCAACCGACCATGTCACCCGGGAAATGATCTTCATCCTCGCGTTCCTGCTCGGCGCCGCACGTTCCTTCGAAATGCCGACCACTCAAGCCTTGCTGCCGAGCATCGTGCCCAGTGCACTGTTCCCCCGCGCCGTGGCCGCCGCGCAATCGGCCCAGCAATCGGCAACCATCGTCGCCCCGGCACTCGGTGGTTTGCTCTACGCCTTCGGCAGCGTCTGGGTGTATGGCCCGACGGTGATCCTGTACATCATTGCCTGCGCGCTGATGCTCAACCTGCCCGCCCGGCAAACGCCCCTGAACAAGGGCAAGGCCACACTGGATTCACTGTTGGCGGGTATCCGTTTCATCCGCAGTCGCCCGGACATTCTCGGGGCCATTTCCCTTGACCTGTTCGCGGTCCTGCTGGGAGGTGCGACCGCGTTGCTGCCGGTGTTTGCCAAGGACATTCTGTTGACCGGGCCTTGGGGGCTGGGCCTGTTGCGATCGGCACCGGCGGTGGGCGCGTTGCTGATGTCGCTGTTCCTGGCGCGATTTGCGGTGGAACGCAATGTCGGGCGGGTAATGTTCACCGCTGTGGGCGTGTTCGGCGTGGCGACGATCGCCTTCGGCCTGTCGACCTCGTTCTGGTTTTCCCTCGCCGTCCTGGTGGTGCTGGGCGCCGCTGACATGATCAGCATGGTGATCCGCGCATCCTTCGTGCAACTGGAAACCCCAGACGAAATGCGCGGCCGGGTGAGCGCCGTGAATGGCCTGTTCATTGGCGCTTCGAACCAGTTGGGCGAATTCGAATCCGGCCTGACCGCCCACTGGTTCGGCACCGTGCCGGCAGTGGTCATGGGCGGTATCGGCACGTTGGTGGTGACAGGGACCTGGATGAAGCTATTCCCGACCCTGGCCAACCGCGACCGGATGCATGTGCCGATGGAAGAGGTGAAGGCCTGAGGCTCGTTACACCAACAACTCCCCCGCCACCATCGCCCGCGTGGCTTTGCCGCATAGCTGCTCCACCAGCGTCAGGGCAAATGCCAAAGCGCCACCCGAGCCTTGGGCTGTGATGCAGTTGCCGTCGACCACCACCGGTTGATCGACGAAGGTACAGCCCGACAGTTGATGGCTGGCCGAGGGCAGGCAAGTCATGCGCCGCTGGCGTAGTACGCCAAAGGTTTGCAGGGCTACCGCGGGCGCTTCGGCAATACCGGCGAACAGGCGCCCCGCCGCGGCCTGGTCCTTGATCAGTTGTTGCAGGGGTTGGTGGGCGGTCAGATGTTGCGTCCCTACGGCACCGCCTGGCAGGACGATCAGGTCGAACGGCTGGGCCAGCAAATCCACCAGCATGGCATCGCACGTCAAGCGCGTGCCTCTTGCACAGGTGAGCATGCGCCGCCCTTCGATGCTGGCGACCACCACCTCGACCTTGGCGCGGCGCAATACATCGATCAAGGTCACGGTCTGCAGGTCATCGGTGCCCTCGGCGAGGGTAATCAAGGCTCGAAAAGTCATGGGAACAATCCACGGAATAGTTCCTAAAGCGTAGTCAGCTTTCCTGACGCTTGTTCGGGCCCCTGTCGTTACTTGATGTAAAGCTGGGTCGACATTGTGTTGCCCGGTGCGTTGATCGAGGTGTTGCTGAAGGTGAACGTACCCTCCTGCTTACCCGCCAGATTGAAAATGTACAGGTTGCCGACGACCTTGGTCCTTTGCGAGCAGTCGGTCAGGTTGCCGTTGTCATAGGCACAGACCGGTGTGCGGGTTCCATCCACTTCGAAGCCATCCAGCGCGACGTGGGGCTGGCTGCGCCCGTAGCCGACTTCCAGTACGTAGATCCTGATGTTCGGGCCCGCGTGGTTGCAGCGAGTCTGCGCCTGCCCTTTATCAATCGTCTCAAAACCACAGCCTGGCGACTCGACCTTAAGCACCTTTACCTCGGTCAACGGCGGTGCCGGTGCCGCCGTCGCGGGGTGTGCCACCAGCGACAATGCCATCAAGACACCGGACATGATTTCCAGACGCTTTGTCATCCCGTTACCACCACAAAAAACCAGCGCGCAGTATGGCTGGTTTGGATTAAACGCAAAACATCGACGACGATCACCGCCATAGGCAGCCATAACCCCAAGCTGCTGGTATGATGCGCGGCTTTTTCCGGCCCACAGTAATTTCCCAGGCGCGTTCAGCGGTCTGTGCTTTGCTGTTGAGGTCGATACATTCACGGCGCCGGGCGCGCCACGGGGAGCAGACATGCTGGAAAGGCTGTTTCAACTCAAGGCACATAACACCAACGTGCGGACCGAGATTCTGGCGGGCGTCACCACCTTCCTGGCCATGGCCTACATCCTGTTCGTCAACCCGAGCATCCTCGGCGAGACTGGCATGGACAAGGGCGCGGTGTTCGTCGCCACCTGCCTGGCAGCCGCCATCGGCTCCGCGGTCATGGGCCTGATTGCCAACTACCCGATCGCGCTTGCGCCGGGCATGGGCCTGAATGCCTTCTTCACCTACACCGTAGTCCTGCACATGGGCCATACCTGGCAAGTGGCGCTGGGTGCGGTATTCATCTCGGCCGTGTGCTTCTTCCTGCTGTCGATCTTCCGCATCCGTGAGTGGATCATCAACAGTATCCCGCTGCCGTTGCGTTCGGCCATTGCCGCCGGTATCGGCCTGTTCCTGGCGCTGATCGCCCTGCACAACGCCGGCATCGTGGTCAGCAACCAGGCGACCATGGTCGGCCTCGGTGACCTCAAACAACCGGCACCGATCCTCGCGACCCTCGGCTTCGCCCTGATTGTTGCCCTTGAAGCCCTCGCCGTGCGTGGTGCGGTGCTGATCGGTATTCTGGTGGTGACCATTGTTTCCATCCTGATGGGCTTCACGCCGTTCGGCGGCGTGATGTCGATGCCGCCGTCGCTGGCTCCGACTTTCCTGCAACTGGACATCAAGGGCGCACTGGACATCGGTCTGGTCAGCGTGATCTTCGCCTTCCTGTTCGTCGACCTGTTCGACAACTCCGGCACCCTTATCGGCGTCGCCAAGCGCGCCGGATTGATGGGCAAGGATGGCCACATGCCGAAAATGGGCCGCGCACTGATCGCCGACAGTACCGCCGCGATGGCCGGCTCCCTGCTGGGCACCTCGACCACGACCAGCTACATCGAATCCGCCGCTGGCGTGAGTGCGGGTGGTCGCACTGGCCTGACCGCCATCGTCGTGGCGATCCTGTTCCTGCTGGCACTGTTCTTCTCGCCGCTGGCAGCCAGCGTTCCCGCGTTCGCCACGGCGCCGGCACTGCTGTTCGTCGCCGTATTGATGACATCTGGCCTGGCCGAAATAGACTGGGACGACATCACCGTCGCCGCGCCGGTCGTCATCACCGCGCTGGCCATGCCGTTTACTTATTCCATTGCCAATGGCATCGCCTTCGGTTTCATTGCCTGGACCGCCATCAAGCTGATGTCCGGTCGTGGCCGTGAGCTGAATTCGGCGCTGGTGATCCTGTCGATCCTGTTCGTGATCAAGCTCGGTTGGTTCAACGCATGACTTTTGATTCCCAGGCCTACGCCGTCCAACTCGAAGACAAGGTCACGCGTTTGCGTGACCTGTTGGCACCATTCGATGCACCGGAGCCGGTCGTCTTCGACTCGCCGCTGCAGAATTTCCGCCTGCGCGCCGAGTTCCGCCTGTGGCGCGAAGCCGGTGAGCGTCACTACGCGATGTTTTCCCAGGAAGACAAGCGCACGCCAATCCTGATCGAAGAGTTCCCGATCGCCAGCCAACGCATCAATCAGTTGATGCCGCAGCTCAAGGCCGCGTGGCAAGCCAGTGCCGCCCTGAGCCACAAGCTGTTTCAGGTGGAGTTCCTGACCACCCTGGCCGGCGATGCGATGATCACCCTGTGCTACCACCGCCCGCTGGACGAGCACTGGCACACAGCGGCCTCGAAACTGGCTGCCGAGCTCAACGTCAGCGTGATTGGTCGGTCGAAGGGCAAACGCGAAGTCATTGGTCACGATTACGTCGTCGAGAAACTTGAAGTCGGCGGCCGCACCTTCAGCTATCGCCAGCCCGAAGGTGCCTTCACTCAGCCAAACGGCACCGTGAACCAGAAGATGCTCAACTGGGCATACGACGCGCTGGGTGATCGCGCAGACGATTTGCTGGAACTGTATTGCGGCAACGGCAACTTCACCCTGCCGCTCGCCACCCGCGTGCGCAAAGTGCTGGCGACCGAAATCAGCAAGACCTCGGTCAATGCCGCGCTGAGCAACCTCAGTGAAAACGCTGTGGACAACGTCACCCTGGTGCGCCTGTCTGCCGAGGAACTGACCGAAGCGCTGAACGAAGTGCGACCGTTCCGTCGCCTGCACGGCATCGACCTCAAGAGCTATGAGTTCGGCAGTGTCTTCGTCGACCCGCCCCGTGCCGGCATGGACCCGGACACCTGCGAGCTGACCCGACGCTTCGACAACATCCTGTACATTTCCTGCAACCCGCAAACCCTGGCGGACAACATCGCCCAACTGCACGACACCCACCGCATCACCCGATGCGCAATGTTCGACCAGTTCCCGTGGACGCATCACATGGAATCCGGGGTGTTGCTGACCCGTCGGTGATTGCAGAGGCCACAAACAAATCAGCCGTCATCACGACGGCTTTTTTGTGCCTGTTCAAAGGACGACATCGGCCTTGCGTGGACGTCCACCTTTTCTGCCATTGGCCCGAGCGGCTTCGGATTTTGCGCTGCTAATCTGGCGGCCATTGCGTGAGGCAATTACCGAGGCTGCCATGGCCATCAAAGACTGGCTCGCCGAAATCATGCCTGCGAGAGAGACATCCAGGTCTTTTTCTTCATGACACAGAGCAGTACCGTCGAAACCAACAGTCAGGCCGGCAAAATCCTTGGCCTCGAAATCATCGAACTCAGAATAATTCGCAACGGGCAGCAAGATGCCACCGCCATCTTCGAAGGTTATCGCCAGATACGGTGCCAGGAAGGTAACCGCCGTTGCTTGCAGGCCAGAGCTTCTGCGTGATTTCCCCCGCTCAATGGCTTCGTCCACGCCACGTTCTGTTATCGGCGTGTCTGCCTGAACTTTGGCCTTTACCGTTTTCATAACTCGATCTCCACAACTTCGTGCATACCTATCAGAGATAAGCGCGTCTTGTTCGTTTCAGATTCGTAGTGAGCTGATCCAATCATGTTGGTTGTACTGACAATTCCCTTCACCACAACGACTTCGTTGCTCTGCCAATCCCACAATTGATTTTCAAGACAGACCGTTCCGATCTTTCGCCACCAGATGCCACGCGCGCGCAACAAATGGACAGGTTGTTTGAGCGACTGACGCAAACCCTCAAGCACCGCAGCGGGTGGCCGGCGCGATAACGGAATGACGTCCCAGAGTTCGACATTGTTGTGCCAAAAGCTGAACTTGAATCGCGCACTCCACGCTCCAGCCTTCACATGCGCATGAGGTGGACAATGTTCATCACGCAACATGATCCGGACTGAAAGCCCCTTGTAGCTGTATATCTTCATGCTAACCCATCCGTTAGGTTATTGAGCCAGCAGGCTCGACATTCCCTGGTAAATCCGACCACCGGCACCTGGCGCTGAGTACTGAGTTCTCGTCTGAGCCTAGCGCTCAAGCTTGCGATCGGCGTGATGAACATCTCCGAAGAATCGTAAGCAATCCTTTCCTTGCCCCCACAAAAAAGCCGTCACAAAGGACGGCTTTTCAGTCTCGGGCCCACAATCACCCCGGCTGATTTTTCCGAAATTCAGTCGTGGTAATCCCCTTATACCCCCAGTTATCGGTATCGACTTCCTCGATCACGATGTGGGTCAGCTCCGGCGGCTTGCCGAGGACGCGCTGCAAGGTCTCGGTGATCTCGGCGATGACTTGGGCTTTCTGCTCCCGGGTTACGCCGTCACGGGTGATGCGTACGCTGACGAAAGGCATGCTGCTTCTCCTGCTCGCTCATTAAGTGAAGCTGACTGTATCTGCGTACGGGCATTTGATAAATACTCATTCACAGACTTCATTTGATCCCCGGTGTAATCAATCATGCAGCGACAATTCGACGATCTTCAACTGGGCAGCATCGAGCTGTTTTGCCTGGCTGCCGAAGCTGGCAGCTTCACTGCCGCCGCGCTGGTGGCAGGGGTCACGCCGGCCGCGGTGAGCCGCTCGGTGTCGCGCATGGAAGAACGCCTGGGCGTGCGGCTGTTTGCGCGCACCACTCGCAGCGTAAACCTGACCGACAGTGGTCGGCGCTACTACGAAGAATGCCGCCAGGCATTGGCACAACTGGTGGAAGCCCAGCGCGAAGTCATGGGCCAGCAACAGGTACCGTCAGGCACCCTGCGCATCAGTATCCCGACCACCTATGCCCATCACCGCATCCTGCCGTTGCTACCTGCCTTTCGTGCGCGTTTTCCGGCGGTGAAGGTCGAGTCGCACATCAGTAACCGCAACATCGATTTCGTTGGTGAAGGCTATGACATGGCGATTCGCGTGCGCGCGATTCCCGATTCCGGCCTGATCGCCCGGCAACTGGAAGACGCCGCGCTGGTGATGATTGCCAGCCCTGAATACCTCAAGCGTGCCGGTACGCCGCAAACCCTCGACGACCTGCAACAGCACGAATGCATTCAGTACGAACTGCCCAGCAGTGGCCGACGCATTGCCTGGCTGTTCAGCGACAACGGCGTGCAACGGGAGATTCTGGCCGAGGGCAACTTCGTTTGTTCCGACGATGTGTTAGGTGGCGTCACCCTGGCGAAACATGGTGCAGGGTTGTTTCAGACCTATCGCTTTATCGTCGAAAAGGAATTGGCCGATGGCTCGCTGGTGGAAGTGCTCAAACCTTATGGGGGGCGTTCCCGGCCGTTTACCCTTCTCTACCCGCAAAGTCGCCACATGCCCCTGCGGTTACGGGCATTCATTGATTTCCTGGTCGAGCATTTGCCTCGTTAAAAGATCGCAGCCCGCGGCAGCTCCTCCAGGGAACGGGTTTCAAATATAGAGGCACCGCAGGCTTCGATCTTTTTTGTCCGATCACCGCACACATTACGCCCACCAGCGGGCTGTCCAATTGACCATATTAACCATCTGGTACATTTTATCTCCACAGGCTGAAACATCGGCCAATGCCAAAAATAATATGTGGAGAACACTGATGCCCCCTATCATTCTGGTACTCAACGGCCCGAATCTGAACCTGCTTGGCACCCGCGAACCGGCGACCTATGGCCATGAAACCCTGGCAGATGTTTCCGCGCTGTGCGGCCAAGCCGCCGAAGAGTTCGGCCTGGCGGTGGAGTTTCGCCAGACCAACCACGAAGGCGAACTGCTCGACTGGATTCATGCCGCCCGCGGCCGTTGTGCCGGGATCGTGATCAATCCCGCCGCCTGGACGCACACCTCGGTGGCGATCCGCGACGCGCTGGTCGCCAGCGAACTGCCGGTGATCGAAGTGCACCTATCCAACGTTCACGCCCGCGAGCCTTTCCGTCACCACTCCTTCGTCTCGGCCATTGCAACGGCGGTAATGGCTGGCTTCGGTAGCCATGGCTATCGCCTGGCCCTGGAGCATTTCAGCCAGCGTCTGAAGGGGCAAGCAGCATGAACCAGAACCAAACGGTATTGGCCGGACTGATCGGCGCCGGCATCCAGGCGTCCCGTACCCCGGCGCTGCACGAGCACGAGGGCGACGCCCAGGGCATGCGTTATCTCTATCGACTGATCGACCTCGATCAGTTGCAACTCGACAGCAACGCCCTGCCCGACCTGTTGACGGCCGCCGAGCGCATGAACTTCACTGGCCTGAACATCACCTTTCCGTGCAAGCAGGCGATCATCCCGCTGCTCGACGAGTTATCGCCAGAAGCCCGGGGCATTGGCGCGGTGAACACCGTGGTGCTGAAGGACGGCAAGCGCATCGGCCACAACACCGATTGCCTGGGGTTTGCCGAAGGTTTTCGCCGTGGTTTGCAGGGCGTTGCCGTTGAGCGCGTCGTACAAATGGGCGCCGGTGGCGCTGGCGCGGCCGTGGCTCACGCGTTGCTGAGCGAAGGCGTACGACAATTGAGTATTTTCGATGTGGAAATCAGTCGCGCGCAGAGCCTGGCTGACAATCTCAACCAGCATTTCGGCAGTAACCGCGCAGTGGCCGGCCATGATTTGGCACTAACCCTGGCCGAGGCTGATGGCCTGGTCAATACCACCCCCATGGGCATGAAAAAACTGCCAGGCATGCCGGTGCCGGTCGAGTTGCTTCGGGCTCAATTGTGGGTGGCGGAGATTGTTTACTTCCCGCTGGAAACCGAACTGCTGCGCAATGCCCGCGCACTGGGCTGCCGTACGCTCGATGGCGGGAACATGGCCGTGTTCCAGGCGGTGAAGGCGTTCGAATTGTTCAGCGGCGTGGTGCCGGATGCGCAGCGGATGCTGGAGCATTTCCAGAGCATGAATGGCTGATGCAATTTATAGGAGCCAGCTTGCTGGCGATGGCGATCATACAGACGCTATCGCCAGCAAGCCGGCTCCTACAAAGGAGATTCACCCAGCTTAATTACGCCTTCAGGTATCTCAGAACGGACTCGCAAATCATCTCCCGATGACGCTGCTTGATGCTTTCGTCCGGCAAGTCGATCTGGAAGATCTCGCCGAAGGTATGGCGGTTCGACACGCGATAGAAGCAGAACGAACTGATCAGCAAATGCACGTCCAGCGGGTCGAGGCCGGTGCGGAACAGCCCCTGTTCGGCACCGCGACGCAGGATCTCGCCCAGTGAATCGAGGATGGTGTTGTTCATCGCCTTGATCGCATCGGAGCGCTTCACGAATTCGGCGTTGTGAATGTTCTCGATGCTGACGATACGCACGAAATCGACATTGCGATCATGGTGATCGAAGGTGAACTCCACCAGACGCCGAATCGCCTCCACCGGCGCCAACTCCGCCAGGTGCAGGCGATTTTCGGTGCTGCGGATATCGCCGTAGAGTTTCTCCAGCACCTCGACGTAGAGCTGCTCCTTACTGCCGAAGTAGTAATAGATCATGCGCTTTGACGTGTGGATGCGCTCAGCGATGGCATCGACGCGAGCCCCGGACAGCCCTTGCTGAACGAACTCGACTATCGCTTCTTGCAAAATGTTCTCCCGGGTTTTCTCCGGGTTGTTCTTGCGACTCTTGCGCGGCTCGGCAATCGGTTGATCAGTTGCTGCGGAGAGTTCTGAAGTTATTGTCATTGCGGGCTCACGGCCATCACTGCACAGGCTGGCGATTATGAGCCGCGCCGCACAGTGAAGGAAGCCGTGCGGCAGCGGTTTGTCGGCGTAGTTACGATTTTCCTACAACTTTGCCTGACGCACGGCACCGCTGCGGGATTTGGCCATGGCCGCCAAGCGTACCGCCACGTTGGCCGCACCGTAACCGGCATAACCGTTCTTGCGCTGAATGATCTCGAAGAAAAACCGCCCCTCGAACGGCTCGGTGTAAACGTGGAACAGTTCACCGCCCTGGGCATCACGGTCGTACAGCACGTTGTAATAGGCCAGCTCGCTAAGGAATTCGTCATCGAAATCGAAGCGTGCCGCCAGGTCATCGTAGTAGTTGAGCGGAATATCCAACAGCGGCACACCTGCCGCTTTCGCCCGACTGACTTCGGCAAAGATGTCGTCGCAATCAAACGCGATGTGGTGCACGCCGGAGCCGCGATAACTCGACAACGCGTGTGAAATGGCGGTATTGCGGTTTTCGGAAATATTCAGCGGCAGACGGATCGAGCTGTCGCGACTGCGCAGCGCGCGGCTCTTCACCAGACCATAGGGATCGGGCAGCACCACTTCGTCGTCAGCCTCGAAATCCAGCAGGCTCTTGTAGAACAGCACCCAACTGTCGAGGCTGTCGGCGGGCAGCGCCATGGCCATGTGGTCGATGCGCTTGAGGCCGCCGCTGCTCACCGCAGCCGGCTGCAGGTTGAAGTCGGTCCCATAGACATCGGCGTCTTGATCGACGAGGTAAATCAGGCTGCCATCCGGCGCGCGCACGGCGGCCAGTTCCAGTTCATTGGGGCCGACCAGTCCGCGATACGGCTGGCCTTTGTAGGCCACCGCCCGGGCCAGCGCGCTGGCACTGTCCTTGACTCGCACGGCAGTGGCGCACAGCGATGGTCCGTGCGCCTCGAAAAAACTGTGGCCGAACGAGTAAGGTTCCGAGTTGAGGATCAGGTTGATATCGCCCTGGCGCAGCAGGCTGACGCTCTTGGAGCGATGCTGCCCGGCCTTGACGAAACCCAGCCGCTCCAGCCAATGGGAGAGCTTGGCGCCAAGGCTTTCGTCCACGGCAAATTCGAGAAACTCGATGCCGTTGTATTCGCTGGCCTTCGGTGTCTCGAACAGGATGTCGGGGTTGGCGACAGGCTTGGCCTCCTGGGCCAGGCGTTCGCGGGTTTTTTCTTCCAGGTACAACAACGAGCGCAAACCGTCAGCGGCGTTGGCCCGTGGCGGTGCGGCGCGGAAACCGTCGTTGAAAATCTCGAGCGACAATGGCCCGGTGTAGCCACTCTTGATGATCGGCGCGAGGAAACCAGGCAAATCGAATTCGCCCTGGCCCGGGAAGCAACGGAAATGCCGGCTCCACTCGAGCACATCCATGGCCAGGATCGGTGCATCGGCCATTTGCACGAAGAAAATCTTGTCGCCGGGAATCTCGGCGATAGCACTCGGATCGCCCTTGAGCGACAGCGTATGGAAACTGTCGAGCAACACGCCGAGGCTCGGGTGATCGGCCTGACGGACGATGTTCCAGACTTGCTGGTAGGTGTTTACGTGACGCCCCCAAGCCAGCGCTTCGTAACCGATGCGCAGACCGCGCGCGCCAGCGTGTTCAGCCAGCAGGCGCAAATCATCGACTAAAACCTGTTCATCACCGATGGAATCGGCCGAGGCGTTGCTGCACACCAGCACCAGGTCGGTGCCCAGCTCCTGCATCAGGTCGAACTTGCGCTCGGCCCGCTCCAGATTGCGTGACAAGCGATCACGGCGGCAGCCTTCGAAGTCCCGAAACGGTTGAAACAGGGTGATGGCGATCCCGAGATCGGCACACATCTGTTTAATTTCCCGCGGGCTGCCGTCGTAGTAGAGAAGGTCGTTCTCGAAGATCTCGACGCCATCGAAACCGGCGGCGGCAATGGCTTCGAGTTTTTCCGGCAGGGTACCGCTCAAGGACACGGTGGCAATGGAACGCTGCATTTTTTCGACTCCCGGTGGTGGAGGCAATCTTGTTAGGGGCATCGCACGCTTGGCTCTGTGTAGGAGCTGCCGGAGGCTGCGATCTTTTGACTTGGCTTATTAAGATCAAAAGATCGCAGCCTTCGGCAGCTCCTACGGAGATCGCGTTTAGCTTTGAGTGAATTATTGGCTGCACGAT
This sequence comes from Pseudomonas sp. EB271-G4-1, assembly GCF_058791355.1. Lineage (NCBI taxonomy): Bacteria > Pseudomonadati > Pseudomonadota > Gammaproteobacteria > Pseudomonadales > Pseudomonadaceae > Pseudomonas > Pseudomonas sp. EB271-G4-1. Next base: position 16,535 of record NZ_JBYTEO010000024.1, on the reverse strand, counting down.
CTCACACAGCAATTTAAAGTGTACTACCCAGTTAGTTTTGCGTGCGATTATCGAACGAAATGGGCTTTAGCGAATTGACGATTTTTTGCTCAATGCGCAACATCAACACCACATTGAGTCCGGTCAACCACCGACGGCCTCAGTTACCAACGACCCTGAACACCACATAAAAATTTCAAAAACCGGGTATATGCTCATGCGCTCATTCAACGCCTCGTTCACTCGAACCACCGTCATTACGCCCTGCCTGGCGTCCATCCGAACCTTGCGCACCGCCGGCACTCCCGTGCCGCTCGCTGAATAAACCGTCAGACGACGAAACCAGCCGATCAGTCCTGTGCCCATCGCCATCGATTGATCACGCGCCCTTGAAGTCCCGACGAGCCTTGCTTGTCAGTCATTGAACGGATGGCACACATGAATCCTACACCTAGCTCACGCATGGCTCCGGCCATGAGCGCTGCCTCTGGCGGCATCGGCGACAAAATCCGCGGCGCCATGGCTGTCGGCAAAACCCGTTGGGGCATGCTGGCACTGGTGTTTTTTGCCACCACCCTGAACTACATCGACCGCGCCGCCCTGGGCGTCATGCAGCCCATCCTGGCCAAGGAAATGAGCTGGACGGCGATGGACTACGCCAACATCAACTTCTGGTTCCAGGTCGGCTATGCCATCGGTTTCGTGCTGCAAGGCCGCTTGATCGACCGGGTTGGCGTCAAGCGCGTGTTCTTCTGCGCCGTGCTGCTCTGGAGCCTGGCGACCGGCGCTCACGGCCTGGCCACTTCGGCGGTCGGCTTCATGGTCTGCCGCTTCATTCTCGGCCTGACTGAAGCCGCTAACTACCCGGCCTGTGTGAAAACCACGCGCCTGTGGTTCCCGGCTGGCGAGCGCGCCGTGGCCACCGGCATTTTCAACGCCGGTACCAACGTCGGTGCAATGTTCACTCCGATGCTGCTGCCGCTGATCCTCCATGTATGGGGCTGGCAGGCTGCGTTCCTGTGCATGTCGGCACTGGGCGGGATCTGGCTGCTGTTCTGGGGCCTGAAGTACTTCAACCCGGAAGATCACCCACGCGTCAAACAATCGGAACTGGACTACATCCAGAACGAAGTGGAGCCGGAACAAGCCCGCGTCCCCTTCTCGAAAATCCTGCGCATGCGCGGCACCTGGGCCTTCGCCCTCGCCTACTCGATCACGGCGCCGGTGTTCTGGTTCTACCTGTACTGGCTGCCACCGTTCCTCAATCAGCAATACAACCTGGGCATCAACGTGACCCAGATGGGCATTCCGCTGATCATCATCTACCTCACCGCCGACTTCGGCAGTGTCGGCGGCGGGATCCTGTCCTCGTTCCTGATCGGTCGCGGCGTCAACCCAATCAAGGCGCGCCTGATGTCCATGTTCCTGTTCGCCTGCTGCATCATCGGCGTGATCATGGCCGCCGGCTCCAGCAATCTGTGGGTGGCGGTAGCCGCGATCTCCTTGGCCATCGGTGCGCACCAGGCCTGGACCGCGAACATCTGGAGCCTGGTGATGGACTACACGCCCAAGCACATGATGAGTACCGTGTTCGGCTTCGGCGGCATGTGTGCGGCGATTGGCGGGATGTTCATGACCCAGTTGGTCGGCCACATCCTGACCATCACCAACAACAACTACACCTTGTTGTTCACCCTGATCCCGGCGATGTACTTCATCGCGCTGACCTGGATGTACTTCATGGCACCGCGCAAGATCCCGAAAGTAGAAGACTGATGTTCCCTCGGCGCAGGCCCGGATTCGGGCCTGCGCTTTTTTTGTGCCTGTTTTTTATGAATCCGTGAATGTTCGTTCATCGCCAAGGAGGTGAAACCATGTCGCCAGGTCACTTGAGCATCGCCAAGCGCGCCACGATCAGCTTCGGCCTCATCGCCTTGCTGGTCCTGTTGCAAGGTTTGTTCGCTCTCAAGCAGGTCGCCGAAGTACGCGCCACCGGCCAGCACACCGAGAACGTCTCCCTGCCCAGCACCCGTTATCTGGGTGAAATTCGCGACTACGTCCTGAGCATTCGCGTACTCAGCCTGCGCATGGCGCTCAATCGCGAGCCCAAGGTGCTCGACGCGACCGTCACGCGCCTGCATCAAGTGCAGGGCTGGCTTGCCCAGGCACTGGAAAAGTTCACCCCGCTCGTAGGCGACTACAACCGGGTGCCGTACGAAAATTTCGTGGCGACGGTCACCCGCTACCGCGAGGCGCTGGCGCAATACGAACGCCTGTCGCAGGCAAACCGCCTCGACGAAATGACCGCACTGCTCAATGGCGAAATCCAGGACTACTCGACTCGCAGCGGCGACCAGTTCGCCGAACTGGTCGCGCTTACCGCCGACGAAGTCAGTCAGTCCGCCGCGCAAGCCGACACGCTCTATGGCCAGGTGAAAATCACGGTGATCGGGGCCTTGCTGGGCGTGTCGCTGCTGACCGTTATGCTCGCCTGGCTGCTGATCCGCAGTATCGTGGTGCCCATCCGCCAGGCGGTGGCAGTGGCCGAGCAAGTGGCGGCCGGCGATCTCGGCACACCGATACACAGCCAGGGTGGCGATGAAACCGCGCGCCTGCTCACCGCCCTGTCGATCATGCAGACCAGCCTGCGCGAAACCCTGCAGCGAATCAGCACCGCGTCGAACCAGTTGAATGCAGCCGCCGAGCAAATGCAGCAGAGCACCCACGAGGATTCCGGGCGACTGCAGCAGCAACACAACGAAATCGAACAAGCCGCCACCGCGGTCAATGAGATGACGGTCGCGGTGGAAGAAGTCGCACGCAATGCCGTGTCGACGTCTGACAGCACGCGTCAGTCGACACAGCAGGCCAGCCAGGGCCAGGTGCGGGTCATCGAGACACTGGACTCGATTCAGGCCATGAGCGCCGATGCCGGCATCGCCCTGCAACAGGTACAAACCCTGGCCGAGCAATCCCGGGAAATCGGCAAGGTGCTCGACGTGATTCGCGCCATCGCCGAACAGACCAACCTGCTGGCGCTCAATGCCGCGATCGAGGCGGCACGGGCCGGGGAAGCCGGGCGTGGTTTTGCGGTGGTCGCCGATGAAGTGCGCGCACTGGCCCATCGCACCCAGCAATCGACCCGGGAAATCGAACAGATGATCGGCCGGGTCCAGGGCGATACCGAGAGTGTGGTGCAGTCGATGCATGGCAACAGTCAGCGCGTCGCCGCCACCCTGTCGATTGCCGAAGAAGCTGGCCTCGCGCTGGCGCAAATCACCCGGGCCATGGAGCAGATCCACGAGCGCAACCTGGTGATCGCAAGCGCATCGCAAGAGCAATCCGCCGTGGCCCGCGAAGTGGACAGGAATCTGCTGAACATCCGCGACCTGTCACTGCAAAGTGCCGATGCTTCGACCCGCACGAGCGCCACCAGCCAACAACTGTCGCAATTGGCTGCAGGCCTGCAGAACCTGGTGCTGCGCTTCAGGTTCTGAGTGACCTCAACGGCGGCTTTGTTGCCATGCCGCCGCCAGGCCACTGCAGCAAATTATGGCGATCCCGACGATGGTGGTGAGGGTCGGCGTGTGGGAAAACAGCAGCCAGCCCAGCAGGCCGGCAAACACGATCTGGCAATAGCTGAAGGGTGCCAGCAAGGCCGGCGCCGCATGACGGAAGGCCTGGGTCAAGAACAGGTGCGCGGTCATGCCGCAGGCACCCAGCGCCAGCATCATTGCGCCGTGCAGCAAGGTCGGGACCTGCCAGAAGAACGGCACCAGTGCACTCATGACCAAGGTGTTGCACAGCCCGGCAAAAAAGTTGCTGGTGGTCGGGCTGTCGATCTCACTGAGCTTGCGGGTCAGCAGTTGGTAGAAGCAGAAAAACAGCGCCGAGCACAATGGCAGCAGCACCGCCGGGGTGAACAAATCACCACCGGGATGGACGATGACCAGCACCCCGATAAACCCGCAAATCACCGCCAGCCATTGGCCTCGGGTGACCTTCTCCCCCAGCAACGGCACCGACAATGCCGTGACCAGCACCGGCGCCAGGAAGTTGACCGAGGTTGCCTCGGCCAGCGGGATGTACATCAACCCCGTGGTGAAAAACAGGCTGGTACCCAGCAGGCACAACGCCCGAACCAGTTGCAGCAGCGGCCGCTTGGTACGCAGCACGCGCAGCCCGGATTGCGGCAGGAATATCCCCGCCATCAGCAAGGTATGCACCACATAACGCGCCCAGACCACCATGACAATCGGATAGAACCCGGAAAGGTACTTCGATATGGCGTCATGGCTGGAAAACAGGAAGGTTGCGACAACGATCAGCAGGATCCCTTTGAAGGGTTTGTTGACGCCGGAAAGCGGGGTGCTGACGGTCATTGGGGTTCCTTTGTGTACATCAAAAGTCAAAGCCTCACAGGCAAGCCACGCCCCCAGGAATCAGCAAAGAATCTGTGGGAGCGTGGCTTGGCCTGGGCGGCACTCCGACGATAGGTGCGCAGCACCGCTTACAGCCGCGCCAACAATTCGCGGGTTTTATCCAACGCCATTTGCGCTCGTTCCAATCCGCTCACGCCCTGCTCAAGCAGTCGCACGGTGGGAATCTCCAGGCTCAATGGAATGTTAGCCGGCAAACACCGCAACAGCCCCGGCAGATCACAATCGCCGTCGCCGGGAAAACGCCGTTCATTACGCGCCTGCCGCAAGATCTCTGCCATGTCTTGCGGCCTGGGACCCGCCACGTCACACAACTGCGCATACCGTAACCGCGAGGGGGCAACCCTGGCCAGATCTTCCAGCCGCGATCCAGAGCGATCGAAGTGAAAGGCGTCGACCAGCACCGCCGCGTTTTCGCGCTCAGCCTTTTCCACGATGCGCACGGCTTGCTGCAAATCGCGCGCGTCGGTCCAGGGCATGAACTCCAGGTGCGGATGCAACCCGTAAGGCGCCGCCAGATCACACAGCCGGGCAAAATTCTCTGTCATTCGTTGCTCGTCAGGATCGTTACCCGCCACCAGCAATTCACTGGCACCGAATTCGGCACCCACTGCCAGCACCCGCTCGAAATCGGCAACAACGGTGTCCGGTTTCAGCCGCAGGATCTCGACATCCAGGACACGAATGCCGGTATCGCGCAGACGTGCCAGGGTCTGGCGCCGCAGCTCTTCATCGGCCACCAACGCGAAATGGTGTTCCTCTGGCGTCGCTGGCACCAGGCGTAAGCCGACATGACTGTAACCGGCCCGTGCCGCGACTTCGACCATGTCCGGTGGTGACAACTCCAGCACAGTCAGACTGGCCAGGGAAAAGATTCGTTCACTCATGGTCAATCCTCGATCAAGGCCGGTGCGCAGGCGCGCCCGGTTTCAGCGGCTTGGCGAATCGCCTCGACCAGCGCCAGGGTGCGGGCTGCATCGGCGGCACTCACCAGCGGTTCGACTTCCCCACGCGCAACGCGCACGAAGTGTTGCAACTGCAAGCGCAGCGCTTGATCGACACTGAAAGGCTCGTCAGTCGAGACCAGGGGTTGATGCCATCCACCGTCCGCTTGCGTGTAGTGCCAACGCTTGAGCTGCGGGATGCTCAGCGCCCCAGTGGTTCCCGCCAGCAAATAGCACGGTTGATCGGCCTGGCGCGGATACACCGGGTTCTCCCCCGAGCTCAGCTCCCAGCTCCAGGGTGCCGCCACCGCATCGGACCCGGTCAGGCTGCCCAGCGCACCGTTGTCGAATTGCAACAGCACCGCCGCGCAATCCTCATTGGCAAACCCCCGAACGGAATTACTGGTGATGGCCTGCACCTGGCGAACTTCACCACACAGATGCCTGAGCAGATCCAGGTCGTGGATCAGGTTGGTCAACAACATGCCCGCACCGGGTTCACGGCGCCAGGCCGTTTCGAAATAGCTATCGGGCTTGCGCAATTGCCAGAGAGCGGTGACGGTGCTCAATCGGCCCAACGCGCCGCTGTGGACAAGTTCATGGGCGCGGACGATCAACGGATTGTGGCGTCGATGATGACCGACCAACACCGCAACACCGCTCGATTTAGAGGCAGTCACCAGCTCACGGGCCTCATCCAGGTGCACGCCCACCGGCTTTTCCAGCAACACCGGTACGCCGGCAGCCAGGCAATCGAGTGCGGTGTTGACGTGCAGCACGTTCGGGTTGGCGATAATGACGGCCGCAGGCTTCGCCTGCTCCAGCATCTGAAGACGATCGGCGAAATACTCCACCCCCCATTCCTTCGCGAGACCCGATGCGTGCGGACCGGGGTCGGCCACTGCGCACAAAGTCGCTTCATTGAGGGTTTTCAGCTGCTGGTAATGCTGTTGGCCCATATTGCCAGTGCCGATAAGGGCTATTCGCAATGGTGAACTCAAGGTGCGGTCCTCTTGTGATTGTTGTTGAAAGGTTCGACATCAACAATTTAGAACCGAGTTCCAGATTCTTACACACGCGCACATTGAAAGTGTTCGAACAGCGCACAGCTTTAAAAAGCTCAACACAGATCAAATGTGAGAGCGGGCTTGCTCGCGAATGCGGTGTGTCATACAGCTTAAATATTGACTGACGCTCCGTCGTTCGCGAGCAAGCCCGCTCCCACAGGGGTTTTGTAGAGGCTTTAGCTAAATAGTTCTGAGGCCAGACTCGCGGCCGACAACTCCTCGGTAAACGCTAACAACAACGGTGCCAATTCATGCAGCCGCGCCCCCGGCATCCGCGCACTCGGCCCGGCGATGCTGAGCACGCCGATCACCCGGCCATCACCGGGATGACGCACCACCGCGGCAATCGCCGAGGTACCTACCGCAGAACTTTCCTCGACACAGGCGTAGCCCTGCTCCCGTGCCAGACGCAAGCGTTCAAGCAATTCAATGTTGGACCTTGGGGCATTCGGGCCTAGCTCCAGCGGCGGGGCCGCTGCCTGGCGCTCCACCAGCGACAACGCTTCGGCATCGCTCATGCACGCCAGCCAGGCATGGCCGGAAGCGGTATAGAACAGCGGCGCATCCCGGCCCATATCGGGGTCATAACGCAGGCCGGAACGAGCCCCCTGGGACTTGGCGATCCAGGTCTGGCGCTCGCCTTCGATCACTCCCAGACGCACCAGTTCGCCGGTTTCCTGAGCCAACCGGTCGAGCACCGGTTGCACGATATCGGCGCCGCTGCTCGACAGATAGCGGAAACCCATCGCCACCAACCGGGTCGACAAGTGGTAGCGCAAATTTTCTGGATTCTGCCGCACGTAGCCGAGGCGGATCAGCTCGGCAAGCAAGCGGTGGGTAGCACTCTTGGGGATGTCCAACTGCTCCGCCAGCACCTGCATCGGCAGGCCACGAGGGTCGCTGGTGAGGCTTTCCAGCACACTGAAAACACGTTCGATCTGACTGCCAGCCATGGGGATGTCCACGCAAAATTTGTTCGATTCTAGAAGAGAACCTGAGGAATGCGAAATCTGGAACTGCCCGTGCGATAACCGCCCGTTTTATACAGTTCAGTCTTGCCGCCCCTCTTTCTGTCTCATATATTTTCTGGAATTCAATTCCAAAATAAACCACAGCGGAGTTTCAAACCATGCCTGCCCAACCGTACTGCTCCCCCGACATCGATTGCGATGTGCTGATTGTCGGCTCCGGTGCGGCGGGCCTGGCAACAGCCGTGACGGCCGCTTGGCATGGCCTGAAAGTGATAGTGGTGGAAAAGGACCCGGTTTTTGGCGGCGCCACCGCCTGGTCCGGTGGCTGGGCGTGGGTACCGTGCAATCCCCTGGCCCGACGGGCCGGCATCGTCGAAGACGTTGAACAACCGCGCACTTACTTGAAACACGAACTGGGTGATCGCTATGACCCGGCAATGATCGACGCCTTCCTTGAAGCCGCTCCGCGCATGGTCACGTTCTTCGAACAGCACACCTCGCTGCAATTCGCCGATGGCAACGCGATTGCCGACATTCACGGCGACACGCCGGGCGCCGGTACCGGTGGGCGTTCGGTGATCGCCGCGCCTTATGACGCGCGCAACGTCGGCAAGCTGCTCAAGCGCCTGCGCAAAACCATGCGCGAAACTTCCTTCATGGGCATGCCGATCATGGCGGGCGCAGACCTTGCCGCGTTTCTCAACCTGACCCGTTCGTTGCCGGCGGCCTGGCACGTTACCCGACGTTTCACTCGCCATCTGCTCGACCTTGTCGTGCATGGCCGGGCGATGCAACTGGTCAACGGCGTGGCGCTTGTAGCGCGCCTGGCCAAATCCGCCGACGATCTTGGCGTGTTGCTGTGGGAATCAGCCCCCGTTACTGAGTTGTTGCGCACCAACGATAGGGTACAAGGCGCGGTGGTTCGCAATGCAAAGGGTTCGATCCGTATCAACGCAAGCAGGGCGGTGGTGCTCGCGGCCGGCGGTTTTGCCAATGACGTCGAACGGCGCAAGTCCCTCTTCCCCCGTACACCAACCGGACACGAACACTTGGCACTGCCGCCCCTCGGCGTGTCTGGCGATGGCCTGCGGCTGGGCGAGAGCGCCGGCGCCAAAGTCGATACCAACCAGGCATCGCCGGTGGCCTGGGCTCCGGTTTCACGAGTGCCATACCGTGATGGCAGTATCGGCCACTTCCCGCACATCATCGAGCGCGGCAAGCCTGGAATCATCGGTGTGCTGAGCAACGGTCAACGCTTCGTCAACGAAGCCAACGGCTACTACGACTATGTGACAGCCATGGTCGCCAGCGCCCCGCCCGGCGAAGAAGTGGCCTCCTGGCTGATCTGCAGCCATGGCTTTCAACGACGTTATGGCCTGGGTATTTCCCGGCCGTTTCCGGTGCCGCTGTCATCCTTTATCCGCAGTGGTTATCTGAAAACCGGCAAGACACTGGAGGAATTGGCACAGGCTTGCGGCATCGACCCGGTCGGCTTGCGCACCACCGTGTCGGACTACAACCGCCACGCGCGCAACGGCCAGGACCCGCAGTTCGGACGCGGCTCAACGCCCTATAACCGCAAACAGGGTGATGCGCTGCAGCAGCCCAACCCTTGCGTTGCGCCGATCGAGCAAGGACCGTTCTATGCGGTGAAAGTCGAACCGGGTTGTTTCGGCACCTTTGCCGGGCTCAAGGTCAATCAACACGCCCAGGTCCTCGACGACTCGGGCCAGGTCATCACCGGCCTTTACGCGGCGGGAGGCGACATGGCCAGCATCATGGGCGGCCACTACCCTGCTGGCGGCATCAACCTGGGGCCGGCGCTGACGTTCGGCTACATCGCCGCGCGTCATATCGCCGGCGTCACTGCTTATGAAAAGGAGATCGACTATGCAGCACATCGTTAACGCACAGGGTTTGAACATGCCCAAGCTCGGCCTCGGCACCTGGCCGATGCTCGGTGAAGCGTGCACGCGAGCAGTGGAACAGGCCCTGGCGCTGGGTTATCGACACATCGATACCGCTGCTGCCTACAACAATGAGGACGCTGTCGGTCAGGCGCTGCTGAACAGTCCGACACCCCGAGAACAAATCCACGTCACCAGTAAGGTCTGGTGGGACCAGTTACAACCCGACGCCATGCGCCATTCCATGGACCGCAGCCTCAAGGCCTTGCACAGCGACTACATCGACCTTTTCATGATCCATTGGCCCAGCACCGATTGGGACTTGCCGCGTACGATCGAAACCCTGGTGTCATTCAAGGAGCAAGGGCTGGCGCGCAATATTGGCGTGGCGAATTTTCCGCTCCCCCTGCTGCGCACCGTCGTCGAGGAACTCGCCGCGCCGTTGTCCGCCATTCAGGTCGAGTACCACGTGCTGCTTGGGCAAAACGCACTGCTGGACTACGCCCGTCAACACGATCTGGCACTGACGGCTTATTCGCCGCTGGCACGCAACAGGGTGACGGAGGTTCCGGTTATCCAACAGATCGCCGCCAAGCACGGGGTATCGCCGACCCAGGTCGCACTCAAATGGCTGCTGGATCAACCCAACGTGGCAGCTATCCCCAAGGCCAGTAGCGAGGCCAACCAATTGGCCAACCTGGCAGCGCTTGCCGTCAACCTGGATGATCAGGACCGTGCGCTGATCGCCGGCCTGTCCAAGCGCGAGCGTCTGGTCAGTCCGGACTTTGCACCGGTGTGGGACGCGTTCGATCGATAACCGCGAAAAAGCCACTTTCATTGTGCGACACCTGCCGCAATGACTGTGGCCTCACCAAACCTTACACATTTCACCCACACGCCTTTGCCAGTGCGGTTATTCATAGACCGGCGCTATACGCCCCATCAATCTATGAGAGACCGTCAACATGCTATGGAACAAGGCAAGACGCAGCAAAAACGTGAACGACATACGCAAGGGCAAGGATGCCCGCACGCTTACAGGGACCACATTGGCCGCTGGGCTGGCCGCCGTCGCCCTGGCCAGCGTCGGGCTCTATTCGACACTGGACACGCCAGCAGACGCTACCAAGCTCGAACCTTCGTACACCCCGGATCGCCCCCTCCCTCAACCATCGATCGAGACTGAAGTAGATCTGCAGTTAACGTTTGTCCAGTCGGTGCTGGGCGATACCGAAGACACCTGGAACCAACTGTTCGCGCAAATGGGCCGGCAATATCCACATCCCACCCTGACACTGTTCAACAATGGTGTGGTCTCGGGCTGTGGTTTCGCCAGCTCCGGCAGTGGCCCGTTCTATTGCCCGGGCAATCGGCAGGTGTATCTCGACCTCGAATTTTTCCGCACGCTTGAGCAGCAGTTTTCAGTGGTCGGTGACTTCGCGCGCGCCTACATCATCGCTCACGAAATCGGGCATCACGTGCAGCTTGAGCTGGGCCTTTCCGAACCGTTCGAAAAAGCCTTGCTCGAGCAACAACCCGTCAGTGGCGATGGCGGGCTGGAAGTGCGTGCGGAGTTGCAGGCCGATTGCCTGGCCGGTGTCTGGGCGCACCATGCGCAACAGCGCCTGGACTGGCTGGAGCCGGGGGATATTGAAGCTGCACTGCATGCGGCGGCAATGTTCGGAGACGACCAGTTGCAGGCAGCGCGCAATGCCCAGATTCGCCCAGAGACCTTCAGCCACGGCACTTCTCTGCAGCGCGTGAATTGGTTCAAGACCGGTTTCGCCACAGGCCTGCCGGATGCCTGTGACACCTTCATTGCCGAGGTGCTGTGATACCCGCCCGTCAATGAAGCCTCTAATGTCGCGGCCTGGATAGAACCGCTGCCGCTCATGGCTGTCTGACGACCGGACTGGCGCCGCTCCAACTGAGCAGCAACACTCATCCCACGGTTCTTTACCCGCAACATCAGAGGATTCCCACATGCTATGGAAAAAAGGCCGACGCAGCGACAACGTGGTCGATGCCCGTGGCGATGATGTCGGCGGCGGTGGCGGCGGGATGCGTTTTGGTGGCGGCAAGGGCCTGAGCCTGACGGCGATCCTACTGATAGTGGGCATCGGCTGGATCACCGGCCAGGATCCGATGCAGATTCTCGGACAACTGACCGGGCAGATGAGCGAACAATCGGCGCCCACCACGTCGCAGACGCGCAAGGCGCCACCGGCCACTGATGAAGGGGCCGAGTTCGTCCGCTCGATTCTCGGTGATACCGAAGACACCTGGCGCCAGATTTTCCAGCAGGCGGACCGGCAATATAAGGATCCGACCCTGGTGCTGTTCAGCAATCGGGTCAATTCGGCCTGCGGACTGGCGACATCGGCAACCGGCCCCTTCTATTGCCCCGCAGACCAGAAGGTTTATCTGGACATGACCTTCTTCCAGGAGATGTCGCAGCGTTTTGCCGCCGCGGGCGATTTCGCCCAGGCCTATGTGATCGCTCACGAAGTCGGTCACCACGTACAAACCTTGCTCGGTGTTTCGGCAAAGATCCAGGCTGCCCGCCAGCAAGGCCGGCAGATGGAAGGCGATGGTGGGTTGCTGGTGCGCCAGGAACTGCAAGCCGATTGCCTGGCCGGAGTCTGGGCCAACAACGCGCAGAAGCGCCTGAACTGGTTGGAGCCGGGCGATATTGAAGAAGCGTTAAACGCTGCGAACGCCATCGGCGACGATCGTTTGCAGCAACAAGGTCAGGGCCGTGTGGTGCCGGACTCGTTTACCCATGGTACGTCAGCGCAACGGGTGCGCTGGTTCAAAACCGGATTCGCCCAGGGCCAGGTTGGCCAGTGCGATACCTTTGCTGCGAAAAATCTGTAAATGAAAAAGTGGTGGTTAGTCTTACTGTTTACCTGCACAACATCCCAGGCTGCGGAGCATGGGGTCAAGGAAATCAGCCCCGGGCGCCTGTTGTTAAAGTCCGGTGAAATAGCGGTGGGCATCAGCCCGGCCCCGCCAAAAATCGAGCGGGTATTGATCATCGTCCATGGGCGCTTGCGCAATGCGCAAACCTACCTCCAGAGCGCCGAACGCGCGGCCGAACTGGCCGGGCAAAGCGCTACGACCCTGGTGATCGCGCCGCAATTTCTTAATGAAGACGACGTTGCACAGCACCCGGTAGCGGACACCGTCTTGCGCTGGCAAGGCAATGAATGGATGGCTGGCGGTGAATCCACAGCCCCCTTTCGCCTGAGCTCCTACGAAGCGCTGGACGAAATCATTGCCCGCCTGGGTGATCGCCAGCAATTTCCGGACTTGAAGCAAATCGTCATTGCCGGTCATTCGGCGGGCGCTCAAGTGGTTCAGCGCTACGCCTTGCTGGGCCACGACCAGCCCGCCTTGGAAACTGCCGGCGTGCAGGTGCGCTATGTGATCGCTAACCCCTCTTCCTACACCTATTTCGATGAGCGTCGGCCAGTGGCCTTCAGTCATGCGGGTTGTCCGCAATTCAACCGCTGGAAATACGGCCTGACAGATCTACCTGCCTATGCAGAAGGACAAACTGCCGCGCTGCTGCAGGAAAAGTACCTCAAGCGCAACATCGTTTATCTGCTGGGGCAGCAGGACGTCGACCCGAACCACCCGGCGCTGGATAAATCCTGCGAGGCTAAGGCTCAGGGGCCGTATCGATTGGCCCGGGGGCGCTACTACTTCGCTTACCTGAAGCGGCTGCAACCCCAAGGGCTGCAGCAGCAATTGATTGAGGTGCCCGGGGTCGGGCATAACGGGGATGGGATGTTTACTTCACCGCAGGGGCAGCAGGCGTTGTTTCCGTAGGAGCTGCCGCAGGCTGCGATCTTTGCCCCTTAAAAATCACACCGACAGCATCTGCCGCAACTCGACACAATCGCTCGCATGCCAATCGGTCAACTCCGGCCACGGATTATCCGGCAGGTTGACCAACACCGTCCGCGCTCCCGCCGCACGACCGCAATCAAGGTCGAAACGGTAATCACCGACCATCACCATATCGCTGGCCGACACCTTCCAGGCTTCGGCCAGTTTCAGCAATCCTCCTGGATGCGGCTTCGGTGGCGCCTCATCGCGACCCAACACATCTTCTACCGCAAAGCAGTCGGCCAGGCCGATAGCCTCCAGCGTGACATGCGCAAGTTCACGGGCATTGCGCGTGAGAATGCCCAGGCGATAACCGCGCCCGGCCAATTCACGCACCAACTCCACAGCCCCCGGGGCCGGTTTCGAACCTAGCGCCAGATCGCGCTCGTGCTCGAGCAGCCAGGCGTGTTTGGCGCTGGCTTCATCGGCCGGCAGCGCCGCCAGATGCGTCAGGATGTCGGCTTCAGGCGGGATCGCCAACGCGATGCGAATCGCTGCGAAATCATGCACAGCCACCGTCAGGGTGCCGTCCATGTCGAACACCCAATGACGTACGTCGGCCAGGCTCATGCCCAATCCTTGCGATGGCGAATCAGGCCTTCCTGGGTGACCGAGGCCACCAGTTGCCCGGCGCGGTTGAACACGCTGCCACGGGAGAAGCCGCGAGAGTTGCCGGCCCATGGGCTGTCCATCGCATACAGCAACCAGTCATCGGCGCGCAGGTCGGCGTGGAACCACAATGCGTGGTCGAGGCTGGCGACCTGCATGTCCTTGTGCCAGACCGATTTGCCGTGGGGCAGCATCGAGGTGGTCAGCAGACCGAAGTCCGAGGCGTAGGCCAGCAGATACTTGTGCAATGCCGGAGAGTCGGCCAAGGCGCCGTCGGCGCGAAACCAGACGTATTTGATCGGATCGCTGGCTTTCGGGTTGTAGGGATCTTCCGCGGTGACGGGCCGGAATTCGATCGGTTTCGGGCACAGCAGTTTTTCACGCATGTGCTCGGGGATCAGGTGAGCGCGTTGCTGGGTCAGTTCCAGTTCCGATGGCAGGTTTTCCGGTCCGACCACTTGCGGCATTTGGGTCTGGTGCTGGAAACCTTCTTCGTCGTACTGGAACGAGGCGCTGCAGGTGAAGATCGGCTGGCCTTTCTGGATCGCCGTGACCCGGCGAGTGCTGAAACTGCCGCCGTCGCGCACGCGGTCCACGGAATAAACCACTGGTAACTTGGCATCGCCCGGGCGCAGGAAATAACCATGCAGCGAATGCACATGGCGCGCCTCTTCAACGGTCTGACTAGCTGCCGACAGCGACTGACCGAGCACCTGGCCGCCGAACAGCTGACGAAAACCCAAGTCCTGGCTACGGCCGCGGAACAGGTTTTCTTCGATCGATTCCAGGCTCAGCAGGTCAACCAGATCATCCAACACTTGGCTCATTCAGACTCTCCTCACACAACGCAATGCCGCGCAGTCCTGGCTGCGTCGGTCGATTCACTTTCTGGCCCGTGCCAACATAGGGGCCATTGTAAACGTCCGTGCCAGGTTATCCATGCAAGGTTTGCAGCCATTGTTCGCGGCTGATGCGATACAGCACGTGGTGACGCAGGGGATGATCGAGGGCAAGCCTGGGATGATCGAAATCATCGGCCGGATCGTGTTGCATGCCGATCGCCTGCATGACTTTCTGCGACGGCAGGTTGCCGACCGTGGTAAAGGACACGACTTCATTCAGAACCAGGCGATCAAACCCGCAGCGTAGAGCGGTCCATGCCGCTTCGCTGGCATAACCCAGGCCCCAATGCTCGCGCGCCAGGCGCCAGCCGATTTCAATGGCCGGTGTGAAAGGCGCGTCGAAACCGACCACGCCCAGACCGGTAAAACCGATGAACTGGCCGGTGTCTTTGCGCTCCAGCGCCCAGAAGCCAAAACCGTGCTCGGCAAAGTGCTCGCGAACCCTGCCAATCAACGAGGCACTTTCCAATCGACTCAAGGGTGCGGGAAAATAGCGCATGACCTGTGGATCGGCGCACATCGCGGCAAACTCCGGCAAATCCTCATCGCGCCACTGCCGCAATAGCAATCGAGCGCTCGCCAGTTCGAGTATCGGCTCCATCGTTCCCCCCCCAATTCCATGCCGCCAGTCTACAACGCTGGTAGGATCCTTCACTCATTGCGCAACGAAATCATCATGCCACTGCCGCTGATCTACCACGAAGACTACAGTCCCGAGTTCCCGGCGGATCACCGCTTTCCCATGGACAAGTTTCGCCTGCTGCGCGATCACCTGGTGGACAGCGGTCTCACGCGCGACGCCGACCTGCTGCGCCCACAGTTGTGCCCAACGGACATTCTCGCCCTCGCCCATGACCCTTCGTATATCGAGCGCTACATGAGTGGCGACTTGTCCCGCGAGGACCAGAGGCGGCTCGGCCTGCCCTGGAGCGAAGCCCTGGCCCGGCGCACGGTGCGCGCGGTCGGCGGTTCGTTGCTGGCGGCGGAGCAGGCGCTGGAACATGGCCTGGCCTGCCACCTGGCGGGTGGCACCCACCATGCGCATTACGATTACCCCGCTGGCTTCTGCATCTTCAACGACCTGGCGGTGATCAGCCGTTTCCTGCTGGAGAGTGGCCGGGTCAATCGGGTGTTGATCTTCGACTGCGACGTGCATCAGGGCGACGGCACTGCACGTATTCTGCATGACACTCCAGAGGCGGTGACCGTTTCCCTGCACTGCGAAAAGAACTTTCCCACACGCAAGGCCGAAAGTGACTGGGACATCCCGCTTCCCAACGGCATGGGCGATGCCGATTACCTGAAAGTGGTGGACGATGCGCTCAACTACCTCTTGCCCCTCTATCAGCCGGACCTGGTGCTGTATGACGCGGGTGTCGATGTGCATAAGGATGATGCGCTCGGTTACCTGAAGCTGACAGACCAAGGCGTCGCCGCTCGCGATGAAGCCGTCATGCGCCATTGCCTGGGCCGCGATATCCCGGTGGTCGGCGTGATCGGCGGCGGGTACAGCAAGGACCGCCAGGCCCTCGCCCGCCGCCATGGCATCCTGCATCACAGCGCCGAGCGGGTCTGGCAGTCATCAGGCTGTCACTGAGTTGTGGATGCTTTACCCACAATGCCTGTGGAACCGCCTGTGGATAACCTGAGTGAAAGGGACTACAGACCATGCGGGGTGTGGGCTGCGGAGCGGTGGTTGTTTTTTAACCAGCCTCAATAACGCCAACGAAACCTTTGTGGGAGCGAGCCTGCTCGCGAAGGCGGCAGCACATCCAACCATGATGCGTCTGACATAACGCATTCGCGAGCAGGCTCGCTCCCAC